>JABWCQ010000008.1 GCA_013360195.1 bacterium | reverse complement strand
AACACTCGCCGCCGTCACACGACGCCGTCAACGGCGTCAGTGTATACAGAATCGCATTGAACTGCGCTTGGCTCACTGAAGCCACCGCCAGCATCGCCAACACCAGACAGAACATTCTCAATTTCATCGGTCTCTCCTTGATTTCTTCCCAACTTTATACACAGGGTCACTATTCGTGATTTTGTCACCAATCAATGTATAGTAAGTATACTACACGCACCCAAGTGAAGTCAAGAGAATCAATGCAAAACGAGAAAAAGTGAATGGGTCAACAGTATACGCCAACAGGAGTGAAATCAATGTTTTTTAGGAGAATAAAAAAGAGCTGGTTGACCACAACCAGCTCGAGCACAGAGATCGCACGCACTCATGCCTCCAAGTGCGAAAATTCTTGCACACCTGACCCTCTGGCCAGGCAAGTCAGTTTACACTGTTTCAGCCGAGAGTGCCTGCCTTACAGCGTCAAGCAATTGGCCGCGATCAAACGGTTTGCTTAGCGACACCGTCGCACCTAACAGCCTTGCCATGGAAAGGTAATCAGAAGGTCCGATTCGTCCGCCTCCTGACATGGCGATTATCCGGCAATCCGGGAAATCTGTTCTGAGCATCCGGATGGTCTCGATACCCTCTTGCTCGGGCATGATTATGTCTGTGATAACCAGGCTTGCGGGAACAGCCCGGAACTTGTCGATGCCTTCTTTTCCGTTGGATGCAACTTCAACTTCATAGCCTTCCCGCTCAAGCATCCGGCAGACCATTTGCCGGATATTGGGGTCGTCATCTATTACCAGGATGCGAGTCATAGAACCTCCGTCTTATATGTGTTATTGATAGCATTTCTTACAGCGAAAACCAGATCGCTTGCCGCAACAGGTTTGGACAAGACGGCGGCGAACGGGGAGTCTTCCAATTCCAAACTTGCGCTGGCAGATAATAGAATCACCGGGAGTTCCGGTTTGAAGTCGTGGGCCGCAAGCGCGACATGAAGCCCTGACAGTATCGGCATTCTGTCGTCAACCAGCAGAGCCGCGATCGGCGGGTCGGCTTGTGCAAGCAAGGCGAGCGCGCTCACCGGATCACCTACGGCAGTCACACGATACCCGAATGATTCAAGCATATGCGTTGCCAGCGTCAAAATCGCTTCATCGTCGTCGCACAACAAAAGGTGTTCGCTGCCGCGCGGTATCTCGCGCTGAATTTCGCTTTCACAATGCTCCGGTTCACTTAAGAGCGGCAGATACACGGTGACTCGAGATCCTAATCCGGGACGAGAGTCAACTGTGATAGCACCGCCGTGCGCCTGCACAATACCATGCACAACAGACAGTCCGAGCCCGGTTCCCTGACCGACTTCCTTAGTCGTGAAAAACGGCTCAAAAATCCGTCCTATGGTCGCGGCATCCATACCCGCTCCGGTATCGCGAACAGTCAATTTCGCGTATAATCCGTCGCTAAGTTTACCCCGTTCCGCGAACTCCATTTCGCGCACACGTTCAGATGTCAGCGTTATCTCGATTTCGCCGCTCTCGTCGCTGATCGCCTGATAGGCGTTGGTACACAGATTCATCAGAATCTGGTTAAGCAGCGTCGGGTCGGACAGCACGGTCCCGACATTCTCGATGTTCTGAATGATTTCAATATGCGGCGGAACACTCGCGCGCATCAGACGCAGCGTTTCCTTGACGACCATGTCGATGTTGAGCGGATGGCGCACCTGTTCCGATTGCCTGCTGAAAGCCAGAATTTGCTGCACCAGTCCTTTGGCACGGTAGGCGGCCTGAATCACCTGCTCAATGTCCCGGCGCGAATTCGACTCCGGATCCATTTCACTGGCGGCCATGTCGGCATATCCCAGAATAGGTGTCAGGATATTGTTGAAGTCATGCGCGATACCGCCGGCAAGGGTACCTATCGTCTCGAGTCGTTGCGCGTGCCGCAGCTGTGCCTGCAGGTTCTCGAATTCCTGTTCGGCTTTGCGTTTGTCCGTCACATCGCTCACAACGGAAACGAATACGGTCTTATCATACCATTCCATCAATTGCACGGCAACTTCAATCGGGTAAGTTGTACCGTCTTTGCGCACGTGAGTGCCTTCACTGCGAATTGCTTCGACGGTACCGGCCAGCAACGGCGCACCGAGCGCTTTCAACTCTCCTTCATCCCAGTCCTGCTGCAATTCAGGGATGGTCAGACGCATCAATTCCTGCACCGTATAGCCCGTGTTTTGACTTGCGCGCTGGTTCGCTTCGACGATTTGCAAAGTCATCGGGTCAATGACATAAACTTCGTTGACAGACTTGTCGAGAATCCGGCCGAGCTGAGTGGCACGAGCCTCCATTATCTTACGGGAGGTGATATTCGTCCAAGTTCCGGCCGCACGCAAGGGCGTCCCGTCTTCGTTCCATTGCACGACTTTACCGCGCGAGAGTACCCAAATCCACGAACCGGATTTCGTGCGCACGCGCTCTTCGATTTCGTAGTGGGTCGTCTGGTTGTCCACATGCTCACGATACGCCTCGTTGAAGGCCTGCAAATAATCCGGATGAATCAACTCTTCCCAGAATTTCACATGATGCTGGAATTCATGCGGGTCAAACTCCAGCCATTCGACGATTCGGGGGCTGAAGTAGCAATCTCCGGACACGACGTTCCAGTCCCAGAATCCGTCCGATGAACCTTCAAAAGCGAGTGCCAATCGCTCCTCGCTTGAACGCACGCGTTCTTCCGCAACGACGCGTTCTGTGATGTCGAGCGTAGTGCCAAATACCCGTCTCAAAACTCCATTGGAGTCGTACTCGGCTTCACCTTGTGAATACGCATGCCTAATCTCACCGCTGGGGCGAACAATTTTGTATTGAAGAGCCGCACCCTGTCCGGTTTCAATGATTTGCTGGAATACCTGCTGCAGGCGTTGCCGGTCGTCAGGATGAACGATTTGCATGAAGACGTCCATCGTCGTGGGAAGCGGAAGGTCGTGCAACTCGTAGAGCGCGAGCTTCTCTTCGCTGAGTTGCAGATCGCCGGTTGCGGCGTCCCACTCCCAGAATCCCAATCCGGCAAGGCGCTGTGCTTCCTTCAAGCGGTGTCTGTTTTCATTCAGCTCAAGTTCACGCTGTCTGCGTTCCGTGATGTCCCGGATGAAGGCGGAATAGTGAGTTTCGTCACCCACGGGGATTGCACCGATGGACATCTCCACCGGGATTTCGCGTCCGTCTTTATGGCGCGCAGTCATGGACAACAATTTGTTCAGGATTCTTGCTTCGCCTGTTTTAAGGTGGCGCCGGAGGCCGTTCACATGCTTTTCAACCTGCTCTGCTGGAATGATTAACTCGTGCAGATACCGATCCACGGCTTCAGCCCGTGTGTAGCCGAACATCTGCTCGGCGCGATCGTTCCATTCCGTGACCACTCCCAGACCGTCAATCGCCACCACCGCGTCGATGGAAGAGGCGATGATTTGCCGCGCGAGATTTCTTGACCTTGCCAGTTCGAGGTCTGCTTCGACTTCGGCGGTAATCACCTCGGTGAACATGATAATTCCGCTAATTTCGCCTTCACCGCTGTACCACGGCGTAATCTGCCAGCGCACCCAATCGAGTGAACCATCCTCTCTGGGGAATGGGTCTTTGGCGCAGGACTCCGTCGCACCCTGCAAGCAGCGTTGATGAATGGCTTTCCATTCGTCACCGATTTCAGGGAACACCTCATAGTGCGACTTCCCGATGATCTCCTGATCGCCAAGATTGTAGTCCACACGCCAGCGATCGCTGACGACAAGGTATTTCATTTCGCGATCGAACATCGCAAGCGCGGCAGGCGAGTGCTGAATGAACAGCCTGAGATGCTCCTTGCTTTCGCGCAAGTGCACTTCCATTTGCCTCAGGTGGGTGATGTCGGTGCCGCTGCAGTAGACGAGTTCATCTTCCGGATTGAAAACCGCGTTCCAGGCAATCCACTTGTAGGAGCCATCCTTGCAGAGGACCCGCATATCCTGAGCGACCACCGTTTCGCCGGTGAACAGCCGTTGAAAGGCGGAGGCCGCGGCGGCAACATCGTCGGGATGAACAAGATGGCTCGTGGTGAGACCGATGCGTTCTTCGCGCGTGTAGCCCGTTGTCTTCAGGTAGCCGTCATTGCAGCGGTGCAGCACGGAGTCTTTGTCCATTACCACAAAAGAGTTCGTGGACAAGCTCGTGAAGTGCCTGAGCTCGCTGTCGGCGCGGTCGCGTTCTGTGATGTCAAGTGCGACTCCGGCAAGCCCGGTACACTCGCCATGCTCATCGAGCAATGTTTCGATGAAGGCATCGAACGTCCGATGATTGTATTTGAAGCGGAATTTTGAATCGGACGACAGCATTTCGCGGTCATAGGTCTCAATGTCACCGGTCTCAGTGGAAACGATTTCGGTGAGTTTGTGTCCCAGCAGCACTTCGGGAGAAAGTCCCATTTCGGTCAGCGCGGTTCCTGCCGCATAGGTAATGTAACCGTGCCTGTCTTCCGACCAAATGAGTGCGGGCAGCCTGTCCGTAAGCAGCCTCAATTTAGATTCCCGGCTGACTATTTTCGTGTGCGCCTGTTCGCGTTCGAGCACTCTTCCGATGGACGCAGCAATGATGGAGAGAAATTCGGCGTCCATCTCAGAGTAGCAATTCGGATTGTCATAGGATTGCACGACAAACACGCCCTGCACTTCCGTGCCGACTATCAGGGGAACACCGAGCCAGCAGGCGGCGGACTTGCCAATCGGGACGATACCGAGCTGCGCCTTGAGCTGCTCGCGGTTGCCATCGTTGACCAGCAGAGGCTTGCCGCTTGTGCGGACGTAGTCGGTCAAACCGCCTTTCAGGTTTTCACGCATGCCTTCGCCATACGGGCGGCCATGAATGTCGCGGGAGAAGAGGCGAAGATAGCTGTCGGATTCCTTGTTGTAGAGGGCTAAGAAAAAGTTGGTGGTATCAAGCACGCCGGCAAGCTGTTCTTCGGCAAAGTGCACAAGCTCGGCCAGCGATTCCGTTTGTGTCGCAGTCATCGTGATGCGATACAGCACATCCTTGCGCGCGAGCCTGCGGTGTTCCTCGGTGACATCACGCGCACAGAGCATGAATTCGGCTTCACCTGCAGGAGGCTCCAGTGCGGTCAGCCGGAGCTGCCACACGGCTTCGAGTTCCGGCAATTCAATTTGATAGGTCACGGCAGAAGACGGACTCTCCTGCAAATGATTCATCACGAAGAATTCCTGCCAGCGAGAACGATCCTGCTCCTTTACGAAGCTCGCGAACGGTTTCGCGATCACCTCATTCGTGTCACCGCTCCAACGATTGACGTAGAGTATGATTCCCTTGCGGCTTAGCAGAAAGACTGTTTCGGTGGTGTTTTCGGCAAGCGCACGCCAGACGGTAACGTCATCGAATCCTGATGTGCGCTTTGCTCCGCGAATCGCCAGTACTGATGCAAAAGCAATCAGTCCGGCTATGGCTAACCCGACCAAGGCAGGCCAGAGCTCCCAGAGGGAGCCGCCGGCATCCTGAGCAAAGGTACGGGCACACACGGGCATGGCCAGAAATGCCGCAGGGATGAGGAAAAGGAACAGCCGCAGGCGAATAGGCAGCGTAGAAGCACGACTGTCCTTAGAATTCGAAGTCATTGGATTCATGACATTTCAGCGCATTTTGCTATAGTATTCCGTATAGTAGGTACGGTGGAATTTGCGGGATTACTTATTGAACAGCCCTTAAATCGCAGATTTCGTGCCTTGACAAAAGCAAGAGGCCCCCGAAACGGAGGCCTCTTGAACCCAACCTTGCAGTTGCAGACTATCTTTCGGACCTATTCGTTGAAATCGGATTGCTCAGCAGACTTTGCACAGGCAGAACACCAAGCACATCAGTTGCCTTTTGACCAACGAAACTCGCGGCTCCCACCGTTCCGGATTCCCCGACAATGAATCCGTCGGAGTCAACTGCCAGAACGACGAGTTGGAATCCGCTTTCGGCGGGGTTCGGGAAGATCTGAAGCTGCGTGTTATCAAGCGTCGAGCCTCCATTCAGCCAGCCAACCGGATAGACCGCGTTTACATCGTAGGTGTACATCAGCATGTAAGAATTCACGATGATCGGATCACCGTTAATGTCCGTCGTCACCGGAGCCCACGTCAATTCGAGAATCAACTGCGGCGTGGACTGGAACCACTTGATGACAAGCGAATCCGGAGCCGCCGGGGTGCGGTCGCCGATGATTAGGGCATACGGATTCCCGTTCAAGTCACTGCGGTCATTCTTGAAGACCACAAACCCGTGCCAGCCTGTTTCGGTCGGAATGTAAACAAATTGCTCGTCCGCGCCGTCGCCGTTCACGTTTTCAAGGTGAGTGAAAGTCGTCCGGCTGCCATAGAGCAGGGACGGATTGTAAATCGCAAATCCGAGGTCACCTGCTCCGCGGTTGTCGAGAATGATACGAGTGCCTACACCGGACTCGAGGTAACAATCAAAGACGTTGACGATTTCCGTATTGGGGAACGGGAATTCGCCGTAGTAATTATCCGTCAGTAAGTCCAGAATACTGTTGGACTGATGCAGCCTGTAGGTAGATTGCGACGTGTCATTCGGCCACACAGTGTTGTTATGCACACCGACGTCAAAGGTCTCGTTGGCGATATTGTTGCCGTTTTCGAGCACCCACTCCACATCGGCTCCTGCAGTCCACGAATTAACGAGTCTCGTGCCGAATCCGTCGGTGGACGATGTTGCGGGATTGTAGAGGAAGAGATTGTACACGTCGTTGACATTGTCATTGGGCATCATGCCGACGCCCGACCAGAAGCCGCCGCCCGTGAAACGGAATCCATCCACATTGAAATCCGGGAAGTTCACCGTGGCATCCCAGTCACGCCAATTCGGAGCGACGTTGGCCGGATTCAGCATCACGTTATTTGAAAGCACTGCCGGAGTCCAGACAAACTGTTCGTCGTGACGGTTATTGGTTTCGTCCCACTCAGCGCCTTCATTGTTGATGTCAATGACGTTGCCGATTTGGTGACGTCCGCCGGGAACGGTTCCAATGTTACGGTTGCTTCCGAATCCGGCGCCACCGGGGGCAATCGGTCCATTCCAGTTTGCGAAGGTACCGACTGCCGGACCGTCACGGTAAACGCGGTCATCGAGTGAGGCCACGGCACTTGCGCAGCCCTGATTCAAAGCGAGGATGTTGACATAGTTGGTGGCAATATTGCCCGTCAGAGTGGCAGGCAAAACGGCGGGTTGAGCTCCGGGGGCTTGCCGGACAACAAGCTCATGCGACCATCCTGCTCCGAGCGTGTGCGTGAAGTCGAAACCGGCCTTTCCGAGATAGAGATCAAAGTTCGCAGTTTCGTCCCAATCGGCATAGGTGTGCTTGTGCACAACGATGGCATGCCATCCAAGCGCCGCAGGTGTCCAGCAAGTGATTGACTCATCACCGCCGGCACCGTTGCTGTTAGCCTGTGCATTAAACATGCCGCGGCTGAAAAATGTGTCATCCGGTCCGTAGACCGAAATAACAACATTGGCATTCCCGGAGGTCACATCGACTTCGATGCTGTAGGGAACGAGTTCGTTAACATTGAACTCCCAGACGTCAAAGAGTTCGGTCGCATCGAGCGAATGCGAACCATAGTCGTTTCTGCCAATGGGCGGATTGGACGGAGACAGAATGGTTGAGGTACCCGTTTCAACACGATAGCTCGACGATTCACCGTCATAATTCAGGACAGAGGCAATCAATCTCTGAGCCTGTCCGGCATTATTGTTGTTCACACCGACGAAATCTGAGAAGGAAACGTACGCGGACGATGCTTCAAATGTGTCGAAGCCGTTGGAAATGGATGTTTCTTCACTGTGGATGCGCGCATCGTAGTCAGCGGTGGAGGTTTGTGCCATGACCATCATGATATCCCACCAGCCGCTGTTCTGGAATTGCGTACCGTCGTAACCGTCGCAATTTTCCTCGGCAAACCCTTCAGACAACTGGTCAGTTGCAAATTTGACGGGCGGGCTGCTCAAAGTCAGAATCTGGCCGTTGGTTAACTGACGGCCATCCCACACCCATTGGTTGTACCAGTTGTTATTTGTTTCAATTCGCTCGCTGACTTCATCGAGGGGGTCTGTCCCGTAGCGGATGAAATGCCGTCCTCCGCGCACCGCAGCAAGGGCGTTGATTCCCCAGCCGCGCTGACCTGCAAACAGGGTATCATAGAGCCATCCCGTTTCATGGACGTCATCGCGGTAAATACGGAAACGACCGGGCGCAGCCCATCCGATTCTGCCTTCATTTTCGATGGCGGCATTCCAATAGGTTGCTGCAGGTTCGGGATTCAAGTCTGTTGGAAGGACGCAATTATCCGACGTCGCATCATTCGTCGTGCGCGGGACCATATAGGTGCTCCAACCGGTGCGAATATCCGGATTGACTTCAGGAGCGAGAATGTCGCGCAAATCCGGCATGACACCGATGTTACCCGGCGTAGTTCCCGGAGTTGTGCCAAAATCGTTCAGATAGTCGCGCATTGTCGCCGTGGAAATCGTCGTGCCGTTTAGATCACGAACGATGTTGTGAATCACACCGGCGCAACCGGCCACGGTCGGTGAGGCATTGGACGTACCTCCGAATGTGGCGGTGTACCATTCATCCTGCACCGTTTCTTCCCAACCGGGAACGTTTTCATCGCCATATCCGAGTGTGAAACTTCCATCGCCCCATGCATTGATGTCACAGCGCTCGCCCCAGTTGGTGAAGCAGGAGGCGTCATGTCCGGCAGCGGATTGAATCGCGGAAACGTAGTTGGAGCCGGTGTCGGTGGAATTGCGGAAAGTGTTTCCGAATGTGGCGGCGTCAAGATTCACACAGCCGTTACCTGCGGCGAGGAAATAGTGGATTCCATCGGCAACACCGGCCTGAACGGACGCCTTGACTGCGGCATCGTATTCAATCGCAACAACACCGTTTTGGCTCGGATTGCAGGGACAGCTTTGTCCCGGAGGAAGCGGATTGGCGAAGTATCCCCACGAGGAGTTCGTTAGCTCACCGGCAATGAGGTGACCGTTTGCAAGGTCATAGATATCGGCGACCGAGCCATAGCTGCCTGAGTTACGCTGATACAGCCTCATTTGCTGGTCTGCAAGAAAGCCAAGACAGCCGACATTATTATCATCGCATGCACCCAAGACACCCATGACCGCCGTGCCGTGGTCGTTATCCGCGTCCGGCGTTCCGGCTGTCGCAACGGTTGCCAAAGTCACGTCTTCGTGTGTGGTCTGCATGCCGCGCTCAAAGATTCCCGTCCAGCGGCTTGTGCCGGGTCCATCCACGACATCGGGGTCATGGTTGTCGAGCACCCAATCCAAATCCACACCGGTAGGCGCAGGGTCGTGGTACGTCTGATTCGCGGTAAAGTCGGGAGTGACAACACCGACATCGGTGCAAGTCAGGTCAACGGGAATCGGCTCGTAGTAAGCGGTTTCGACTTCCGGCGCTTTGAGAATTTCGTTGATGAGCGCCTGCGGATCGGCAGGAGCGGATTCCATTTCAAAGCAGTAGAAGCTGAGTAGATCAACCAGATCCCATCCCGACTTACGTTCAATTCGCGCCAGGTTCGCCATGTACTCTTCTTCAGTTTTGTTGAAGATGATAACACGGGGTTTGATCCCGGGATGACGGGCAAGGAAGTTTTTTGTGAAGTCAATGTTGCGTCCCGTCAGTGACGTCATTTGACCGTTGCGAATACGCACAGTGTCTTCATCGAAGAACTTGACCATCAGTCGGTCGAGCCGGCGTGCGGTCGGGTCCACTCCTTCCGCCCAGATGAATTTTTCAAAGACGATTCTCTGGCTGAAATCGCGCGTCGGCGGTTCCGGCGCAAGAGTGTTGTCCACATCCACGGGAATCGTTGCCTGGTCAGCGGCGATGGCCGTAATAGTGCACGCGGCGGCAATGCACAGGAGAACGATGAGCAACTTTTTCATCTTGACTCTCCTTCCAGCTCAGCACCGGTCACGGGATCACGGTGAACCGGGACTGTCTGCATGGGCTTCTTGTTGTAGTAGTTTTCGATGACCGCCAGCACGCGCTCTTCGGCTTCCCGGTTGCCGTTTGCGCGCACGTAGGTCAAGACCGCTTGCAGTCTCTCTTCGTGAAGCTGCTGCTTCAGCGCGACGGCCTGCATTTCGAGTGCTTCCTGCTGGTCAGGCTGAGCGAGGTTGATTTGAGCGGCAATCTGGTCAATCTGGCGCTGATACCGGTCTTCCAGTTCCTGAAAGACGGGCTCAAGCACAGTCACCACGTCTTCGCCGGCAGCATCTTCAACGGCAGCTTGAAATGCAGCTGGAACCGGCTGTTGGTTCACAATTCGGGCATCGTCAATTCTTTCGCCTTTTTGAACCGGCTGGTCGGCCAGAGCAATGAGCGGAAGTGACAGAGCTAAGGTTAAGAGAAGATTTTTCATGACTAACGTCCCTCCCCAGCGCGTTGCGAACCAGCCGCACGATTTGCGGATGCCGGTTCGGGAGTTCCCGTTGCGGGCGGGGCAAGAATCTGCGCCAGATTCTCTTCAGCACGTTCGCGGAGCTCCGTGTTGCCTGTCAGCTCATAGTATTGCACCATAAGCTCGAGGAGTTGAATTTCGTACTGTACTTGCGTTGCCGCGTAGTCCTGGTCAATCGCAGTCCGTTCCGACGCGGGTGCCGCTTTGGCTTGCTCGGCAATTTCGTTCAGAATTTGTTCACGCTCAAGCAGCAGAGCGCGCATCTGCTGGTCCAGCGCGGCCGCATCGGCAGGTGCATTTGTAGGCGCCTCGGGTGCGGCTGCAAGTACTGTCGCGGCCATGACCAATGTCAAAGCCATCCTCATCATCCATCGCATGTTACTCTCCTTTTTCCCTTGTTCATCCGTTCACTCCGATTTCATAGTAATCGGAACGTTTAGGTCATATTATAACAATTTGAATGATTGGTAACAATATGACGATACATTTCAAGAATGATATGTGGATTATGTATCGATTTCGTTGGCATAGTAACCATAGTCTTGGAAGACGTAAAGCTCTGAAAATACGTTACTAAATTGCAAAAGCCCGCTTTCGCGGGCTTTCGCAACCAAGCATGGTTATCGATACTGTTACTTCAGCAGAACCATCTTCTGAACAGCAGTGTAGCCTCTTGCACTCATCTTCACCAGATACATTCCGGTGGGTAAACCGGCGGCATCGAAGGTGAGGTTGTAGCGTCCAGCAGCCATCAGCCTGTCCACAGGACGGGCAACTTCCTGACCCTGGACGTTGAAGAGTGTGATTTCGACATTGCTTTCCGTCGGCACGTCAAAGCTCAGCACCGTCGTCGCGTTGAACGGATTCGGGTAGTTCTGATGCAAGGCGAAGTCCGTCGGTAATTCGGCATTGTCTCCGGCGGCGGACGCTTGACTAATCGTCAAGGGAATCGTCGTCGGATTGTTCATGTCGTTATGGTTGATGGTAATTACGGCGGAGTAATCTCCCGGCGGGAAGTTCGACGAGGCCGCAGTCACATCAATGACGATGGACTGGTTTGCTTCGATGCTTCCGGATGTCGTTGAGAAAGTCAGCCAGTTCTGATTTGCCGTAATGTCAAACTCAACCGGACACTGCCCGTTCGGGTTGGTGATTTCAAATTCAGCGGTCGCGTTTTCACCGACGATTGACAGCACATTCAATGAGGTGACGCTGAAGGCGACATTCGGTTGACGCATCGTGAAGTTGCGGGTTTCAGTGTCTTCATCAGCGACATCAACGTTCAGAGCGCTCTGGTCGCAGTAGCCCTGCAAATGGATTCGCACGTTATAAACGCCCGGTTCGACTTCGAGAACATACAATCCGGCAGCATCCGAGAGTGCGAACAGATCAGGGACTTCGTCCACTGTCACCCGGGCATTCGCGAGAGGTGTATTTGAGCCGAATTCGCGGACAAGGCCTGTGATAGTCCCTGAAGGACCAGCCCAGAAGGCAATCGCGGATTCACTGACCGGAGCGATGAAGCCGGAACCTTGATAAAATACTTGCACACCTTCAGTGCTCGTGGCATCTTCGATACCGACCGTGCAATCCATGTTGCCCGGCCACCCATCCGACGGAATCGTCTGATAGTTGAAAATAGCAGCGCCTCCTTCTTCCAGAATGAGCTGGAAGGTGTAGCGGAACGTGAGGTCCCACAGATGCGGGATGTCCACCCACGAGACGATAAACCGATCCTCGGCAGCATCTTGATAGATGTACACATTTCCACCGTCGAGACCGGCTCCAAGTTCATCCCAGAAGGGATAGATTGCGGCGTGAGGATCAAAGCCATTGGGAATCGACTCGCTAAAATAGAAACCGAAGGCCTCCATGAAGGACACCCATCCGCCCGGAGAAATCCAGACTTGAGTGTACTCTTCATCAAGGTATGGGTAGGTGAAGCCGATATCGTGCGGGCCGCTGGTGGCACCCCACCATTCGAAGGTAAGTTGAGTGCCGATTCCGGTGATATCCACCCACTCGTAGTCCACTGATTCAAACGGGCTGACCACCGCACCTTGATACGCAACGGACGGATCGGACACGTTGGGAACTTCGTCCTGTGCGGTGACGGTCCACGTATAGAAGCGGTCGTTTTCCGGCGGCGTATCCACGTAGGTCGTGGTGCCCGCGGCGAGCGTAGCAATCAACGTCTCGTTGCGGTACACTTTGTATTGAGCCAAGTCAACAAGCGGAGTGCCGTCGCGATTCGTGGTCGGTGCCGACCACGCCAGGGCCATTTGTGAGGTACCAACGGGAGTTCCGATCAGATTGAGCGGTGCCCCGGGAGGCATGTTACAGACACCTGTTCGTGTCGGCGACGGAGCCGATTCGATACCGTTGTCATACATGGCCGTCACATAATAGGAATACGGCGTATTTTCGACACGGTTAAGGTCGAAGTAGAACGTTTCAACCGGCTGAGCAATCATCGTTCCGCCTCGATAGACCTTGTAGTTAACAATATCATCGAGCGAACGGCCGTTGTCACGACTTGCCAGTTCAACAGTCGGAGCAGTCACATATGGCGCAAACCAGCGATCCAGCGGATTCGCGACAGCGTTTCTTGACGCGAGCGGACCCCGTGCAACCACTTTATCCACTGGTGTTTCCGTGGCGATGTGGAGATCATGGGTTCTTCCTGTCGTCGGAAGAGTTTCCACACGTTCAACAGCATAACCTTGCGGCGTGCCCGTCTGAAGCAGGTAGTACTCCGTGCGAGCTGTGAGGGCAGTATCCGGCGGCGGGCCACCGAGCCACGCACGCATCATCCAGTCATGGGCACCCCACGGATTCCAGAAATCATTCGGCGTCTGTGTCCAATAGGAGCGGAAATCCACCTGCGTGTCGTCAGAACCGACGGCAGGTTGGTCATCTTGTCCTTCGGGGAATTGATAAGCGATATAGAAGTCACCCGGTTCGGTAAGGAACAGGTCAAAATTTGTTTCGGCAAAGACCCAGCCCGGAGAGGACTCGGCATTCAAGTCCGTCCACTCATAATATGCATTCGCGACATCCGCACCTTCGCCGTTGGGCAGAGGCGGGCAGACACCAATCCACGGAATATTGAGTTGGTCTTCGACAAATACCGAAACACCATACACCATGAGCGGGAACGATGCGTCGTCCGGCGGAGTCATCCGCACACAGAAGTAGTCAGAGGGACCTGCGGGAAACGAAACAACGTAAAACGCTTCGGCGGTGCCGTCATCGTAGAAGAGTTCGGTGCCGACATTCGGGCCGGGCGGGGACCACGAGACTCGAATGCGGTCGTCAAAGTTGCCGTTCAAGCCAATCTGAGTTACAGGCAGTTCACCATATAACAGGTAGATCTGATCAGAGGGTTCGGAAACAACCGGTGTGGAAACGTCTTCGTCCGTTGCGGTCACTTGATAGAAGTAGATACCGTCTTCAGTGAGGGTCTCCTGAAAAGTTGACGCCACGGGCTGACCGACTTGAGTCCACTCGTTGATACCGTCGAGCCGCCTGTACACAGTGTAGAAGTCCACCAGCGGATCGGACGAGTCATCCCAATTCAGTGTTACCACTCCCGTAGCGCTGGCAATAGAACCGGTCAGGTTCGCCGGAGCCGGAGGATCCAGGCGAGTCAATGTGACGTTCACTCCCGTCGCGCCGCCTTCCGGAACATTCACCTGAGTCGTTACAGGGTGATAGCCCGCGACCACCGCGTCCAGAACTCTCGGCCCGGCGAGAACACTGTCAATCAGAAAGGTGCCATCTGCCTGCGGACTTCCGGTCGGTCTGGTAAAACCGTTGATGGACAATTGCACGGACGTCACCGGTGCATTGCCGCCATTCAGCGTCACGGTTCCAGCCATCGTGGTTAACACCGGTTCATCAAGTCCCCAGATAACCATGTCATCGAAGTAAACACCCGGCAGTTCTGAAACGAAGTCGTCGGCGGCAAAATCAAAGCGGAACATGACGACTTCCCCGAGGAACGGAGCGAGCGAAATGCTGACATACTCCCATCCGCCGGAAGTCCCCGACCATGCAGGTTGACCGGCCAAAGGCGTCGGCGTGAAATCGAACAGTATGACTGGGTAACCGCCATCAGGCTCAGCCACCTGCCAGGTCAGGCCGCCGTCAATAGAAACTTTGAGATTTGCGCCATCCCAGAAGTCTTCGCAGTCATAGTAGAGGTAGAACTCCATCAGTGCATCGGGAGATTGAACCACAAGATTCGGGCTCAATGAAACTTGATAATCCGCCAGTCCGGGATAGCCTGTGGGTGAATCGGTACCCCAAGCATTCGGGTCGGAGAATGCACCCGGAACGGCAGGGTTCGTGGGCGCGCCCCACACCCATCCGTTGTCGGTGGTCCACTGACCGTTATTCACATCAAAGGTATTTTGATAGCTTGGATTTCCGACGATGATGTTGACCCGGTCAGCGCCTCCGTAGTACGGATTGTTGAAAGCGCGGACATAGATCGTGCGCGAGCCGTCCAGCATATCCTCAATTGTGTAGGTCTGGACACCGGGCGCGACGGTGGCAACGAGAGTACCCTGACCGGGCCGTCCGTTCCAGACCTGCAGATTATCTACGGTCAGCGGATTGCCGTTTGTGTCCTGCGTGGGATCCGTCCAAGTCAGCGTTACATCATGATCGTTCACGACCGCGGCAAGATTTGTAACCGGGGCAGGAACGCCGTCCGGTTGACCGATCAGCAGGGACATGTTCGAGATGGGCAGAAGTCCAACGCCCTCGTTGCAGACTTGCAAACCTTCACTGCTGTTCGAGTTCTCGATACCGACACCACAGGACGTATTTCCGATAACACCTTGATCCACGGTTTGATAGTTGTAACGTATGTTACCGTTGGGATACAAGATGATCTGAAACGTATGCAATTCGTCGTTGGCGCTGATATGCGGAACATCAATCCAACTCATGACAAAACGCTGACCGGCTGGATCTGCCCAGTAGTAATACTGTCCACCCGCGGGCGGATAGAGGTCGTCCCAGAAGATGTAGAACGCGTTGTGCGGATCCACGAAATCGGGGATCTCGACGTTCCAATACTGCGACCATCCGGCCTGGTCTTGAAACGTAGCCCAGCCGTTGGACGTCATATACACCTGCGAGTACGACTCATCGTAGTAGGGAAAATCAAAACCGAGGGCGAAGGGTCCGACGGACTGGTCATCGCCGGTAATGCCGGCCTCGGTGCCGATGTCCGTGATGTCCACCCATTCATAATCCACTTCGGCCGCAATGTATTCATCGAGAGGACGCCGCGGTAAACGCGGTTCGTCATTCTGAGCTGGCCATTGTATACGGCTTCCGAATTGTCTGGTCGCTTCGGCAGCCAATTGCCGTTCGGCGGTTGTGAACTGCTCGCCACGAGCCGCTTTCTGCTTAAGCCTTGCGATTTCCGAAGCATCTATCGCGAAGGCAGTGGATGTCGTAACAAAAAGAGCGCCGATAAGCAGTATCAGCGCCAGTCCGTGATTAGTCCCTTTCATCATGCAGCATCTCCTTAGTAGTATCACCCGGGGAAACCAAATTTGTATAAGTTCGCGCTTTGAAAATTCATATGCAAGGGTTCAGACTTCTCAGGCAAAACCTCCGGCTCAAGCCGGGGGCAGTCGGGTTAGGCCTCGCAAACAATGCGGCAATGGCGGGGCGATTAAATTGAGAAATTTATAAGACATTAATAATACTATGTTTATCTCATTGTAGGATACGGAACAGAGACCAAAATTGAGATTCTGTCGGCTTGCATTCAGGAGGATTCGGTTGCAAATTGTAAGGATTAGGACAAAGATTGGTCTTGGGCTGTATCTTGAGGAATGAGCAACGAACCGCGGAATATGGATATGCGAGCTTTGGCAGGAAAATCAGGCGTCATTGGGCTTCTTCTGAGTCTGCTTGTGAGCGGGTTGGCGCGTGCGGATACGACCTTCGTGGCGGCGGGCACTGTTGACGCACTTTGGACTTCATCGGGCAGCCCCTATGTGGTGCAGGGGAACATCTCGGTGTTGGCCGGGGACAGCCTGACCATAGAACCCGGAGTGCGGGTCTACTTTGCGGGCGCATATTCGCTCTCCGTTTTCGGTTATCTTGCGGTAAACGGAGCCCACGGAGATTCGGTAGTCTTCACAACAGACACGTTGCAGAATCCAACCAAGTGGCGCGGGATGTCGCTGAGCAACGCGGACGATTCAAGTTACATTCAGTACGCGGTTTTTGAGCATTCGCTGGCGAACGGTAATTTGGGTGCGGACAGTCTTGGCGGCGCGTTAATCGTCAGCAACGGGACGACCATAAGCGTTGAGCACACGACGTTTCGGCGCAACCGTGCCGAACTTGCCGGAGGAGGCGTCTATGTGAGCGCCTCGACATTGCTGATGGACTCCTGCTTCTTTGAACGGAACATCTCCCGGGCGGAGGGGGGCGGCCTGTTCCTGAACAACTCGGTCAATTCGGTCGTCAGCAGCACGCGGTTGTTCCGTAACAGTGCGCTGAACGGCAGCGGCGGCGGGTCGTATGTTCGCGGCACAACGCCTCTGCTGATGTCCTGCACCTTTGACAGCAATTTCGCGCGCGTGAACGGCGGTGGAATCATGTTCAAGAACTCGTTCGCGACGCTGGATTGTACAGTCATTAAAGGAAATCAGGGACGCGGTCACGGCGGCGGCATCGCCTGCGAAAACTCCTCGCCGCAAATCATAGATTGTGTCCTTGACGCGAACTATACGACGGATTTCGACGGCGGTGGAATCTACAATTGGGAATCCTCGCCGCATATGCTCCGCTGCAAAATCGTGAATAACCGTTCGGCGGATGACGGTGGCGGTATTCACAGCTATCGCGAGTTGTCGAACGGGATTTTCGAGCAGTGTGAAGTGCGCGGTAATCTTGCCAATGGAGAGGGTGCGGGAATTTGGGTGACCCTGGATGGCGCACCAACGTTCATTGACTGCATTGTGCGCGATAATACGGCAGGGTTGTACGGCGGCGGAGTTTTCCTGCGCAATAACGCGCATCCAACTTTCACGAATTGCGATTTTGACAGCAACACGAGTCTTGGAAATGGCGGCGGCCTGTCCATCCGGCAGTCCCAGCCGACTTTGAGCAACTGCCGGATTCGCTCGAATAGTGCTGACGATGAAGGCGGTGGAGTGCATCTCTGGGAGGCCGCCGAAGCCGTAGTCACGAACTGTCTGATTGCGGACAATTCCGCTGGTTTGAATGGCGGCGGAATATCAACGAACCAAAGTACATTGACGGCCACCAACTGCCTTGTTGTTTCCAATTCCACGGCAGCACAAGGCGGTGGACTGGCAACTGCCAATGCGAGCAAAATCAACTTGCTTCACTGCACGTTCGGCGGAAACATCGGGGGCGGACTGCGGCTTGAGTCATCGGTGTCTGATATCGAGAATACGGTCATCGGGGCTTCCGCTGGAAACAATCTATATCTTGCCGGAGGCAGTTCCTCGCGAGTCGCCTATTCACTCATAGAGACGTCTCCGATCTTCTCTGGCAATGACCCGAGTCAAGGTCCTCCCCATTTGGGAATCCTCACGGCCACGAATGCCAACGGCGACTCCTGTGACACGTATTTCAATGTCTATGGAGATGCGGAGTTCACGGATGAATCGGGCGGTGACTGGTCACTGATGTCATCCAGCAGGGCGATTGGCGCAGGGAATTGGAATTTACTGGCCACAGACCTTGCAGGCGAACCTCGTCCGCAACCGGTGATGACCTTGCCGGATATGGGAGCATTTGAATCCGTGGACGGTTTCTCGCCGGACGGTCTGTTCGGTTCGCTTTTCGGCGCATTGGGACCTGACACTTTCAAAGTCGTGGCTGATATCGTTATTGATTCAGCAAACAGTCTGGTGCTTGCGCCGGGTACCACTCTGCTCTTCTGCGGTCCGAGCGGGATGCAGGTTTCAGGGATATTGAATGCAATAGGAACCGTGACGGACTCCATTTCGTTTGTCACAGATACCAGCACAAATCCGGGGCGCTGGCGCGGCATGGTGATGAACAGCAACGCGGGTGCAAGCGAGCTGGAGCATGTCCTGATAGCGGACGCGCGCGCAATAGACACCAAACGCACGCAGGGCGGTGCTATCCGGATGAACGGCGTGTCTCCGACTCTGACTTCATGCACTCTCACCAGACATAGAGCGTTGCAGGGCGGCATCGTCTATCTCGAGCAGTCATCACCGCAGTTTATCGAGTGTGTCTTTGCTCAAGGCGTTGCAGACTCGGGTGGATTGGTGTGCTCGCGCAGCGGCAGCAATCCGGTGATTGACTACTGCGTCCTGACGGGCGGCAGCGCGACGGCCGGGGGAGGGTTTCTTGCTCAAGGCGCGACAGGGCAGGTGCGGAACAGTATTCTTTGCGGAAACAGTTCAACCTCCACGGGCGGCGCGGTGTTTCTTGATGCAGCACCCGCTCTCATCCGCAATAATCTCGTGCTCAACAACAGTTCGACGACAGGCGGCGCCTTTTGGACCGGCAGCACGAGCGCGCAAATAGAGTTTAACACGATTGCCGGAAACAGCGCAGTTGACGGAGCCGGCATATACATGCGGTTCGGTTCGACACAGGTGAAAAACAACATCATCGCTGACAACAACGGCGACGGCATATACTTCTTCGTCACACCGACTTCCGTGATTCGCAATAATTGTGTCGCGATAAATGACAGCGCCAATTTCGCGTTCTTCGGCAATTCGCCGTCGCAAGGCCCGGCGGGGCTTGGCGGTCTGGACAGCCTGAATGCGAACGGCGACCCATGTGACAGATATTACAATATTCAGTTGAACCCGCGATGGGTGAGCGGCAGCGGACACGAATACTATCTTGCTCACATTACAACTGGTGACAGTGCAGACTCGCCGTGCGTGAATGCCGGCGAAACTTCGGCGACCGCGCCGGAGGGTTCTACTCGAACGGATTTTGTCGCAGACGGCGGAATTGCCGACCAGGGTTATCACGGGCCTGAGACTGCCGGACCTCCCGCAGCTATAGATGATTTGGTAATCCGGGCGACGGTGGACAGCATCTATTTGTATTGGAGCTACGAGGGAACTGGATTATTCACCGTGAAGTCGGATTCATTGCTTGACGGGAATTTTGAGACAATTCTGGCGGTGACAACTGACACTTCAGTCGTGCTGCCAAACAGCGCTCCACTGCATCCGCTCAAAGGCTATTTCCATGTGACTGTGGAGCCTCTGGAGTGAAACAGATTGTCACGACGGATTGGCTGGCCGAACATCTTCAGGATGAGACAATTGTAATTGCCGACGCACGTTGGGTGCATATGGACAGCGCGGCGGCATATGCAAGCTATTTGCAGGGTCACATTCCCGGTGCGGTGTTTGTGGATGTGGATTCAGTATTGTCCGAGCTCGGGGATTATTCCAAAGGCAGGCATCCGCTGCCAAATCCTGAAGACATGGTGCGGAAGCTCGCGTCTATTGGAATCGGCCAGGGCAAGTTTGTGGTTGCGACGGAGGGAGATAGCTTCAAAGTGTCCGCGCGGCTGTGGTGGTTGCTGCGGTGGATTGGAGTGGACGACGTGGCTGTGCTGGACGGTGGATTTGTGAAATGGCAGGCGGAGGGCCGCGAGGTGGAAACACGCGAACACAAGCGCCTTCCGGTGGCACCCTATCCGGTGCGGCTGCGAAGTGAGATGATGAGCAATGCCATCGAAGTGGAACGAAAACTCGCGCGCGGCGAAACCGTGTTGGACGCACGCGCGGCGGAACGATATCGCGGAGAAATAGAACCGCTTGACAAACGTGCCGGACATATTGAAGGCGCGAGAAGTATTCCGTTGGCAGATTTGCTTACAGGTGACCCGCCAAGACTGAAGAGCCTCGAAGAGCTTCGCGCGTTGTTTGGCGAAGCCGGAATTACAGACGATGAGAGTGTCACGGCCTATTGCGGATCAGGAGTGACAGCCTGTCAGCTCCTGTTGGCTTTGGATCAGGCCGGATATGGAAAATTGCAATTGTACCCGGGTTCGTGGAGTGAATGGATTGAGTTGCACCCTGAAGCCGGTGTGAAGTTAACTTAGAATTGGATAGACATGATGAAGCGTTGGACAGTATTTACTAATGTTGTCATATTGCTGGTTGCTTTATGCGCCCAGACTCTGGAAGCGCGTCCCGTGAAGAAGAATATGCTCAATTCACGGCTTGCTGAAATTGAATTGACCTCGCCGCTCGATGCGAAGATTATTGAAGACACCGGTGGAATCATAGACCATGTGCGCGGGACAACAGCGCGGGTCTACTTGCTGCCTGAGGATTTCGACCAATTACGCGCGCGCGGATTCTCTGTCGAGTGGCTGCCGGAAGAACGGATCGAACCCGGCAGATTGGACGAATACCACGAGAATGCCGACATCGAAGCCGAATTCATCGCGTGGGCAGCCGCGTATCCGACCCTGTTCTCATATCAAAGCATCGGCAACTCCGTGCAGGGAAGACCTCTTTGGGTCGGGAAAATCTCCGACAACGTTACGGTGGACGAACCGGAAATCGAAACAAAGTATGTCGCGGCGATGCACGGAGATGAGGTGGTTGGACTGGAGAACTGTCTGAAGTTCATTGATACGCTGCTGACTGGCTACGGGACGGACGCGGTGTTGACCGAAATGGTCAACGACTACGAAATATACATTCTGCCGCTGATGAATCCTGATGGCCGCGACGTTGGCACGCTGGGACAGAGATTCAATGCCAACGGTCAGGATTTGAATCGTGATTTCCCCGACCGGGCATGGGATTCGACGAACACAACGGCGGGACGAGAGATTGAAACGGCACACGTGATGAATTTTTCTGCCACACGGAATTTTGTCATTTCAGCGAATTTTCACGGCGGCGCATTAGTCGCCAATTATCCGTGGGACAGCAACTACAACGGGTCCAGCGTATTCTCCCCGTCTCCTGAGAACGCGCACTTCTATCACATCTCACTGACCTATTCGCAAGCGAATCCCGCGATGTACAATAGCGAAGATTTCCCGCCGGATGGCACAACCAATGGCGCCGAATGGTACCATGTTTCCGGTGGAATGCAGGATTGGAATTATGTGTGGATGGGCTGCAAGGAAATAACGCTGGAGATATCGGATATTAAGTCAGGTCCTGAGAGCGCGTTGGACAGTCTATGGGAGATGAACCGGCAGGCGATGATTGACTATCTGCTTGAAGCCCGCGAGGGCATTCGCGGAATCGTGACGGACGCGGAGACGGGTTTGCCACTTCGGGCAAACGTCATGCTTGCGAATATCCCCTATCTGACCTACAGCAGCGCCCTGCACGGCGAGTACTATCGCATTCTGCTTCCGGGCACCTACAGTCTCACCTTTAGTTCTCCGGGCTATGTCAGTCAAACGGTGAATAATATCAATGTCGTCGGCGGCACACCGACGGTGCAGGACATTCAATTGAGTCCGGCGCCTCGCGGAGAGATTTCCGTGATACCGGACAGCGTCTCGCAGTCTGTTCCGCTCTGTGATACCTACGATATGAACATCACCATTCAAAACACGGGTGATGCCGCGCTGGCTTGGAGCAGCTCTGAAGCAAGTTTCGCGGCAGGCAATTATGGAGCAGGCATCGGAGGCTGGCGCTGGATTGACTCGCGCGCGGCGGGCGGTCCAGCGTACAATTGGGTGGACATTTCCACAATCGGCACGGCCGTGTCCTTCACGTCTGACGACCAGAATCTCGGACCTTATGCCATTGGTTTCAGTTTTCCGTTCTACGGCAACAGCTACTCGCAAGTAAGGATTTCCGCCAACGGCTGGCTCTCATTTACATCGAGCGCAACCGGAGCGACTTCGTACAATAATACAACTCTGCCGGCGAGCACTGCACCGGAGAATATTCTGGCATGCTGGTGGGACGATTTGAGCCCGCAGCGCGCAGGGACAGCTGTCCGCAGATGGACGAACAATGCCGATAGCTTTGTCGTGTCGTTCCAAAATGTGCAGAGCTATCAGAATAATGGCCTGTACAATTTTGAAGTGATATTGAAATCGGATGGCAGCGTGACTTATCAGTACGGAAACATGGGCACAAACCGGCTGACATCCTCCACGATCGGCATGCAGAGCAGCGATCGCACCAAAGGAGTTACCGTCATTGCCAATGCAGCCTACATTGCAAACAACCTCGCGATATCCTTCTGCCCTGCTTCGGCGGTGCAGACCCTTCCGGCTTCGGGGAATGTGGCGATTGGCGGCCAGCAGGACGTGACTTTGCGGCTATCAAGCTGCTGCCTGCCCACGGGACTGTCGCCTGCGAATCTTGCTTTCAACTCGAACGACCCGATAACCCCCATATATCTGCTGCCGGTGACGATTGATGCGGGCGGGACTTTAATCCCGGACGCGGTGGACGACTTGGCGATTTCCTATGAATCCGGCAACGTGTATCTGCACTGGACGGCTGTTGAGAACGCGGAGTCCTATTCAGTTTGGCGGAGCGCCGTTTGGCCTGTTGAGATTGGCACGTCGACACAAATCGGCACGACAGCTTCGACCAACTTTGTCGCCCCCGAGTCGGGCAATGCCTTTGACTATTACTTTGTTGTATCGGAACGATAGGAGAATTTTTTCGGAATGTTAACCATTGAGAACCGCGTTGCGGAATTAGCCCGGCCTTCGTCTGAATTTCCGCGGCGATTTTTGGCGTCCGGACTGTGTTTGTCAAAGTGGGAGGACGTTCTCCCCTATTATCAGGATTTGGAAGAGCGTCAAGTTGAAAGCACGTCTCAGCTTGAGAACTGGATAGCCGATTCGAGTGAGCTTTCTGCCTTCTTGGCCGAGGAGTCTTCACGCCGATACATCGCCATGACGTGCGCGACGGACGATGAGCAGGCCGAAAAGGAGTACATGCTGTTCGTTGAAGAGATTGCCCCGCGCATGAAGGAAGCGCAGGACAAACTCAATCGCAAACTCGTGGCGAGCTCATGGGCTTCAACACTCGGCCCCAAGTATGAGGTGTTCTTGCGTTCGAGTTTGAACGCGGTGGATTTATTCCGTGAAGTAAATGTTCCGATTGAGACGGAGCTTGAACGGCTGTCGCAGCAATATCAGAAGCTCTTTGGCGCAATGACCGTGCAATGGCAGGGCAAAGAGATCACGATTCCTCGTGCGCTGGCGATGCTTGAAGAGACCGACAGAAGTGTACGGGAATCCGCCTACAAGCTGGTCGCGGAACGGCGCTTGAAGGACAGGGACGAATTGGAAGATATATTTGAAGAGATGCTTGCCAAACGTCATCAGGTCGCCCTCAACGCCGGTTTTGAGAATTACCGCGACTATAAATTCCGGGAGTACGAACGGTTCGACTATACTCCGGCCGATTGTGAGGCTTACCATAGGGCGGTCGCCGAGCTGGTCGTGCCGGTTTTGCGCGAAGCATCGCGTGCGCGCAAGCAAGCGCTTGGAGTGGACGTGCTTCGGCCTTGGGACTTGGATTGCGATCCGTTCGGCCGTGAGCCGCTGCATCCGTTTGGCACGGCGGACGAACTGATTCGCGCCTGTTCGCGTGTATTTCATCGCGTGGACGGAGAGCTCGGCCGGCAATTTGACAAAATGAACGACCTCGGGCTGCTTGACCTGTCAAGCAGAAAAGGCAAAGCTCCGGGCGGCTATCAAAGCGACCTGGCCGAAGTGAGACTGCCGTTTATTTTCATGAACGCGGTCGGCACAAATGACGACGTGTTCACATTGCTGCACGAAGGCGGCCACGCGTTCCATGCGTTCGCGGTCCGCGATGAAGAGCTGTATGCCTACCGTCATGCGCCGATGGAGTTTTCAGAAGTTGCTTCGATGAGCATGGAGCTTCTGGGCATGCCGATGCTTGACGAGTTCTACAGCGAAGCGGACAAGGCAAGGACGATTCGCACGGAGCTCGAAGGCAAGCTTGCTCTGTTGTGCTGGATTGCCACAATTGACGCGTTTCAACATTGGATTTACACTCATCCGGGACACACGCGCGAGCAGCGGAGGGAGTATTGGCGCAGTTTAGTCGAAAAATTTGGCGCGGGCGCAGACCACACGGGTCATGAGCAGGCGCGCGACTATCGCTGGCACGCGCAGCTGCACCTGTTCGAAGTACCATTTTATTACATCGAGTATGGAATCGCGCAACTGGGCGCATTCCAGATTTGGAGTCGCTCACGCAGAGACCCCGCTGAAGCTCTGCGCGGGTACAAGCACGGTCTGTCGCTGGGCGGGTCACGGCCGCTGCCGAAGCTCTATTCGGCTGCGGGAATCAAATTTGAGTTCTCCGCGGAGATGATTGCTCCACTGATGCAGGAAGTACGCGAGGAGATAGCCCGGCAGGCAAAACTTGAGGCGCAATAGTCTCCCGCGGTATCGGTAAACGAAATAGCCCGCGGTAAGCGGGCTATTTTATCGCGATTCAAAGATAAGCTCTATGCGGCTTTGATTCCGCTCCACCAAGCGGTATATCCGCGAAGCCCTTCAATCAGGGGAACCTGCGGCTCGAAACCAAGCGCTATCAGTTTAGCGATATCAAATCGTTGTTGGACGGCTTCAGCAATATCCGGTTTCCCGGTCCTGGGGGCAGCATTCAGTTCCAGGATTGCGCAGAGATGTGTATGAAGCTCTCGGATGTGCATGCTGTGGCCGGATGCGACGTTGAAAACGCCTTCAGCATCTTTGCTCAGAATCAATTTGAGTGCCTGCAGCACGTCACCCGCATGAATGATATCGAGCGTCGAATTCATGTCGAAGGTATTGTGCATGTTCGTGCCCTGCGGCCCGAGCAGATTATAGACAAGTTCGGCAATAGTTCCGTGTGCCAATCCCGGTCCGTAGGTTGAGGAAAGCCTCAGAACAGAGGTGCGCAAGCCGTGGTAGGTTCCGAAGTCATTGAGGATTTGTTCGGCCATCACGCTGTAGCTGCCGTATTTGGAGACGGGCGTGAGCTCGCTTGATTCGGACTTCGGCTGCGGACACTCTCCGTACACATCGGTCGTAGACATATACATAAGATGTGCGTGAGGCGCGTTTCTCCATGCGGATTCGCACAACTGGACGACCTTGTCAATCGTCCGGTTGAAATTCAGCATCGGTCTTTCATTATGGGTTCCGCGCTGAACGTCTGCCGGAATGTGCAGAATGACATCGGGGGAGACAATCGAAAGCGTTTCCCCGAATCTGAAGTCCGACGGGCTCAGCTGGACGCAGGGAAAGTTCTCTTTCAGAGTATGATAGGCCTCCGCGCCGACACACTGGACGGAGACTTGAGCACCGGAGTCGAGCAGGCCGTGCGCGAGGTAGCGGGCGAGAGCACTGTCCCCGCCGGTGATAAGGATTTTCCGGTTGAGTTTTTCGGTTGATGTCCGGGGAGTTTGCGGTTCGGCAGTTTTCCTGAACGTAATCATTGCGGTTCCTTAAGTGGTCTCTCGTGAATGCCAATAGGACGCGGGTGGCGGTGTGACCGGGGCATAATCGGATGCGATTTTCTCCCAAATTCCCATGGCTTGCTGCCAGGTTGATGCATCGTCTTTCAACCGCTCAAAGATTGCTCGAACACGGTCAAGGTCGGGCAACGTGAGCACCTGCCATGGAACATGCGACAGGTCTGTCGAGTGAGAGAAGGAGACGGCCGAAAACAGGTCAAACCTGCGAATCAAAAATGATTCGAGATGCTGCCGCGACCCTGCATGGGTGTCTTCCTGCCAAGCTCGCCTGAGCGCACCAATGCGTATCGCGTCCACTTCCAATCCTTGCGGGAATGTATGCTTGGGCAGCCTATTGGTGCACCAGTCCGCATCGTTGTTTTCAAGAAGCTTCTCTACGGCCTCGTCGATGAGTTCCCCGTCAACCAACGGGCAGCTTGCCCGCAACGGAACAACGATGTCGGCGCAGTAGGCAATTGCGGTGCGATAGACCCTGTCCAAGAGGTCGAATTCAGAGCCTCGAAAGCAAGAGTATCCGGCAGACATGCAGAGTGACTCAATCGAATCATCCGCCTTATTGTCCGGCAGGGCAACCACCAGGTCGTTTAGTCGTGTTGCCCTCGAAGCACGGGCAAGAAGTTTCAGAAGCATGGGCTCTCCAGCCAGCTCCCTGAGAACCTTTCCGGGAAGCCGCTCGGAGCCTCTTCGGGCTACCACAATTCCTAAGATTTTCATAACTTATCGGGTGCTTTACATCCTGTTTACCAGCTTGGTCGAAACCGGGGTTTTGTGCCTCCAGTACCAATGAATGAAGATCAGGGGCAAGAATCGCTCCACCATCACTTTAAGTCCGGCTCCCGGCATGTCGGGGACGTTGCCTGCATGTCCAGCGATGGTCGGGGTATAATCAAGAGCCGTGGACAGGTACTGTTCGCAAATGGGGTTGTGACGGGAGACCGCGTGGCCTTTGCCCCCAATCTGTCTGTAAAGCCATGCGAAGCCGACAACCCGAAGGTTTTGAAGCTCTCGGTGCATCGCTGCGAGCATCCCTGCCGACATGCGAAAGAATGTCCCGGGTCACGCTGGGGAATTCTGTCCTATCAGCAGCAACTAAAGGAAAAAACAGAGTTGGTGCGGCGGGTCATGCGCGGGGTGACAGACGAGGCCAGAGTCCAGGATATAGTGCCCAGTCCGCAACCGTGGGGGTATCGGAATCGTCTAACCTTGCAGGTTCGGCGGGAAGAGCACGGCGGTGCCGAACTCGGCTATGCCACCAAAGCACGCGGGGAAGGATTTACCCCCATCAGGAAGTGCCTGCTTGCAACAGAGCCGGTGACTCAAGCTGTGGCTCATGCAATATGGGTCCTGCGGGACATGCGCGAGCTTGGGAAAGTTCTGTTGCCGGACCGGATCAGCTTCTTTGAGACAGCCGCAGGAACGGGAGCACTGGCGATTTTTAAGGGTTGGCCGAAGGAGACGGATGTTCAGAATTTCTTAGAACTTGCGAGAAAAATCGAACTACCCGGCGGAATTTGGGCAGCCACGGCAAATCAAGCGGGGATTGTGGGAGAGCGAGGCATGTTTTGGAGAGAAGAGGAGTGCCGAGCCATGCAGGCCGATTGGCTGGGGCACAAGTTGGAAGTCCATCCTGCAGCATTCACACAAGCCAATCAATCCGCATTCGCTCATGTGCTCGAAGATCTGCACTCGCAGGCAAGCGAAATTGGAAGGGAAGTAATTTGGGACTTATATGGCGGTTACGGCGCCCTCGGATTTGCCGCGGCAGCCGGCGGAAGCCGGGTACATGTTGTCGAGCAGAACGGTTTGGCAAAGAGTACATTTGAGCAATTGAGAATTTTATCCCCGTCTGTCGAAGGCAAATTTGTGCACGGCGAAGTTGCGGCACTGCTGCCGGACCTGATGAACAGGATGGCTGCGAATGATGTTGTGATACTCGATCCTCCGCGCAACGGCTGTCATCCCAAAGTCTTGACAATGCTCGGAGAATCTCATGTCAGACGGGTAGTATATTTATCATGCAATCCGGCGCGGCTCGCTCGCGACATGAAAATTCTTGCCAGAACGGGATTTCAAGTGAACAGTGTTCAGCCCATTGATTTTTTTCCGCAAACACCGGAAATTGAGGTGCTTGCAACTGCAATACGATGAAGAGAGTTGAATAAATGATGGAAAGTGGCTATCCTATGGCCAAGTCCGGCAGAAACTAATTTAGGGAGTTACATGATGAAGAAGTTTTTGGTGATGCTGACCGTATTGTTCGTCGGAATCAGCCAAGCGGCATGGGCGGGTGCGAATATCGGATTAAAGGGAGTCGGGCCTCGCATTGGCTTTGTGGACCCGGATCATGGTGACGGAGCAGTAACGCTTGGAGCAGTGGCCGACATGGGGACGTGGACCGAGAATTTACCGTGGGAGCTTGCCTTCACATGGTGGAGTGCAGGCGAAGAGGAAGGCTCTTATGATTGGAGTTACACGGATATCGCGATTCGCAATTCCGTGTATTACACGTTCGAAGTTGACAAGAATCTGTTTGTTTATCCCGGCGCAGGCATCGGTGTGCACTTCCTCAATGCAAGTGTGGAAGGGCCGGGCAATTATGACTCGGACGAGTCCGACACGGAGATAACTCTGATGATACTGGGCGGACTCCAATTCCCGATTACGGGCAACTGGCACGGACAGGCAGAGCTTCAGTTGGATTTCGGTGACGCCGAGCAGACCAACATTCAGTTTGATTTCATCTACGAATTAGGCAAATAGCCACGCATTAGCTGGGATTGGAGGAAGCGATTGACATCGCTTGACACAAGGATAGCACATGCACGGAGTCTGGGGGAGGGAGCGCAAGCTCTCTCCCCTCTTCCGTTTCAGAATATCGGTTCACTCCTGAACAAGCAGCTTCAGGACCGGCCTGAGCAGCCGTTCTTGATTTTCTACACTGAGTCCGGGGAGCGCAGCGAATGGAGTTACTGCGAGTTCTTCAAGCTCGTGTGGAAGTCGGTACGGCTGCTGGAGAGCTTTGGCATCCGGCGCGGAGACCGCATCGCCACTGTCTCGCATAATCACGCCGAGACCGTGGTGCAGTATTTTGCCGCCTGGGCAATGGGGGTGGTAGTCGTGCCGGTGAATCTCGGGGAGACGGACGACCGGATAGAGTATATTCTGAGCAATTCAGAGACCAAACTTGCATTCGTGCGCGAACCGTATCTTGAGCGACTTGCTCATCTGCGCGAGAAATTGCCGCTGTTCAAGACCATTGTCCAAACGGGTGGCAGTGCGGCGGCGGGTTTTCCCCATTATGCAGCCGAGTTGACCAAGTACTCCGGCGAACCGGTTGAAACACGCGAGGTCGGCTTGGAGGACGAAGTTCTGATTGTCTACACCTCGGGGACAACCGGTAATCCAAAGGGCGTGGTGCTGGTGCAGCAGAATCTGCTGACGGACGCACAGGGAATTTCTGAGTGGCATGCGCTCACCGCAGGCCAGCGGATGATGTGCGTCCTGCCGCTGCATCATGTGAACGGTACCGTGGTTACTCTGATGACACCGATGTTCTACGGCGGGACGGTGGTGCTGAACCAGAAGTTTTCGACGCATCACTTCTTCGAACGGTTGGAGCGTGAGGAGGTGCAAATCGTCAGCGTCGTGCCGACCCTGCTGCAGTTCCTCCTCCATGAAAAGAGCCTTGAAGGGAAGCAACTTTCGCTGCCGAAGTTCCGTCACATCATATGCGGGGCGGGTCCGTTGACCGTTGAGCTGGCGAGCGCCTTCGAGGACCGGTTCGGGTTGAGAATCGTGCACGGCTACGGTCTGTCGGAAACCACCTGCTACTCGTGTTTTCTGCCCATCGAGTTAAGCGCGTCTGAACACAAGCGTTGGATGCGCGATTACGGATTCCCCTCTATCGGAGTTCCGATACCGCAAAACGAGATGGAAATTCACGATGAACGCGGCACATCGCTCCCCCCCGACACGAAAGGTGAAATCGTGATTCGCGGCGTCAACGTGATGAAATACTACTTCGCCAATCCGGAAATAAACGAGAAGACGTTTGAGTTCGGTTGGTTTCGCTCCGGGGATGAAGGGTTTTACAAAACGGACGGGCGGGGACGGAAGTTTTTCTTCATTACGGGCAGGCTGAAGGAACTCATCATTCGCGGAGGCGTGAATATCTCGCCATTTGAGATTGATGAAGTGCTGGCGAGGATTCCCGGTATCGACAAGGCCATGGCGGTCGGGTTTGAGAATGACTGGTACGGCGAAGAAGTGGGCGCGTATGTCTGCCTGAAACCGGGCGCCGCACTTTCGGAACGGGAGATTATAGGCTTTTGTGCGCGCGAACTTTCGTCTGCCAAGTGCCCGAAGGTCGTTGTGTTCGGCCACGAATTTCCCGTCACCTCCACCGGAAAATATCAGCGCAACAAGTGCAAGCACCTGTTCAGCGCATTTAAGTCGGAACAGTTTCCCAGAAAAGCGACAACATAACAAGGACCCAAGAACATGATTAAGCAGTTTGCAGCTACGCTTCTGCTCGGATGTGCGCTCGCGAACGCGAACCCTCCGGCCACATTGCTCTCGGAAGGGCAGTACATTCCCGATATCGGCACGTTTCTTCAGATTGGCAATTGGAGCCCGGCCGGAAACAGCTGGGACGGCAAAGACGTTTATGTGACATCTTCCGCTTCGGGCGCAGCTCAAGTCTATCGCATCACCGAAACCGGCTGGCCGTATCAGTTAACCACATTTGAAGACGGAATTGACGGGTTTACGCTGGCAAGGCATGGTCACGTCGCCATTGTCTCGGCCTCGGTGGGCGGAGATGAAAACTCCCAGCTCTATCTGATGGACACAAAGACGGGACGGATATTGAAACTGACAAACAGGCCGGACGTGCAGTACGGCGGCGTCGTGTGGGCTCCGGACGATTCAAAAATCTATTACACCTCGAACGAAGAGAACGGCACGGACTTTTTTATCTATGAAATGAACATCACGACCGGAGAGTCGAAGAAAATCTTTGACGGCGTCAAAGGGTCTAACGCGATTGCCGATCTGTCGAAGGACGGCAAGCACATGATCCTCAGCACCTATACGTCCAATGTGAACAACGACCTGCATCATCTTGACCTGACCACCGGCAAGTGGAAGACCATTACGAAGGACAAAGGGGACGTGATGTACGGCTCGGTGACGCTGATGCCGGACAACCAGACGATATATCTCGATTGCAACGACAATCCCGAAGGTATGTCGCGCATGGCAACCATGAAACTCGGTTCGCCGAAAGTGACGTATGTAAATGACGGCTGGCTCGATACAAAATGGGAATGCGAAGGTATCGGCTTCTCGCGTGACTACAAGTATATGGCTGCTTCGACCAACGAGGACGGTTGGGGACGTGCTAAAGTCCGTGAAGTGGAAACAGGCAAGGACGTAAAATTGCCGAAACTCGACGGACAGATGGGCGTGGCAGGATTCACACAAGACGGTGAGATTATTCTTTCCTTCTCAAGCCCGACGATGGCTCCGGAAGTGTTTCGCTGGAATCCGCAGACGGAGAAGCTGACTCAGCTCACACAGTCCATTTACGCGGGAATTGACCGCTCACTGTTCCGTGACCCGGTGCTCGTGCGTTTCCCGAGCTTTGACGGGCTGGAAATTTCGGGCTACTTGTATCTGCCCGCGTCATTCAAGGAAGGAGATCCGGTGCCGTTTATCGTTGAGGCGCACGGCGGACCGGAGTCGCAATTTAGACCGGGGTTCATCCGCAACATTCAATACATGCTGTTAAACGGCTACGGGGTATTGTGTTTGAATCCGCGCGGTTCATCCGGTTATGGCCGAGATTTCCTTGCCATGGACAATTACAAGAAGCGCAAGGACTCGTTGAAGGATTACAAAGCCGCGACGGACTGGTTGATTGCACAGGGCTACACCAAGCAGGGTATGATCGGCATTCGCGGCGGAAGTTACGGCGGCTATGTGGTGATGGGAATGATTACAGAGTATCCCGACCTTTATAACGCTGCCATCAACATCGTCGGCATCACGAACTTCAAGACCTTCCTTGAGAACACCGCCGATTACCGCCGCGCCCTGCGTGAAGCGGAATACGGCCCCTTGTCCGACCCCGAATTCCTCGAAGAAATCTCTCCGCTTAATAAGGCGCACCTCATCACGACTCCGTTGCTTGTCGTGCACGGTGAGAACGATCCGCGTGTTCCAGTGGGTGAAGCGCGCCAGATCATTGCAAAATTAACGGAGATTGGCACACCGGTGGATTCGCTGATATTCCCGGACGAAGGGCATGGCGCCAGCAAGCGGCCCAACATCATTGCCGAGTATCGCAAGCATGTCGAATTTTTCGACAAGCATTTGAAGGGTCTGCGCAAGCCGGAAATGAAAGAGTAGTAATTGACCGGCTGAAATTGAAAGCCCGGCTTTTCGAGCCGGGCTTTTTTTTGTTATTTGGGCAGGTAGTTGTGCCACCAGCGCAACACGTCTGGAAAACGCCTTCGCCATGAAGACTCATTGTGCTCGCCTTCAGGGTCAATCACGATTCGCGCGTCCACACCATTTGATTTCAGCAGCCGTCCGCACTCCTGCACGGCTTCAATCATCTGAGCGGAGAGTCCGCGTTCACCGCCGAATTCGTGCATGCCGTAGTCAATCCAGAAGCGCGTGTCACCGTGAAAGGCCTGCGCAATCTTCATGATCCGCCCGCCTGCGACATTCAGACTCGGGCTGAGACAGGCGGCGAACGAGAATTTGTCCGGGCGTGTCATGCCTGCATAGAGCGAAATCAATCCGCCGAGTGACGAGCCGGCGACAGCGGTGAATTCGCGTCCCGGTTTCGTTCGGAATTGAGCGTCGATATGCGGCTTAATCGTTTGCAGGACGAACCGCACGTAACGCTCACCGAGGCCGCGCGAACGGCGGAAATCGTCTTCCCACGGCGAGTACTCGTGCAGCCGTGAAAGACCCATGTTGGGAATCCCGACAACGATATGGCGCAGATGTTCCTTTTCCGCAAGCTCGAGTGAGATCTCGTCAATTCCCCATTCCTTGTCATAGGCGGACACATCGTCAAACAGGTTTTGTCCGTCGTGCATGTACATGACAGGGTAGCGCTCACTTGTTCTGTCGTCGTACCCGGGCGGGAGCAGCACAAGAATGTCCCGCATATTCCCGAGCTGCGGAGAGAAAACATCATGAATGACGCGCACATCTCCGGTAATCGTATGTCGAGGACGCCACGACACAGTGCCGGGATGCAAATCACACCAACCGCCCACTTCAATGTGCAAGTCGCCGTTATGGGAACCGGAGTTCCATTGGCGATTTCCGGTCGGCTGGCCGTCCGCAGTACATTCGACACTGTCCCACGAACCGCGCGTAACCTTGAATTCGGCTCGGTCAATATCCGGCGGAAGCACAAACCGGTGTGTTCCGTCCGCCTGCGGAATGGTGCGCGAGAGCGGATGTGACGGGCTCCAGCCGTTGAAGTCGGCGGCGAGAAAAATAGTGGCGCCCGCCGGAGTGTCCGCGGGCAGCCGGAAAGTCAGAACGCGAGATGAATCCGGCATGTTTCAGTGCTTGGCGAGTCTATCCTGCTCGGTTTTCACCCAGTAGTTAATCAGGCCGCGATAGTGGGCGATGAACTGCTCATGCTCGTGCGCGGGGAACGAACGGCGGCAGCGTTCGACCAGCGTGGCGTCCCACGCCGCCGAAGAGAAATATTCGAGCGTGAGTTCGTCGAGGTGGGCAAGATGTGATGCGCAGAAGACCTCGAACCGCTCGGATTCGAAGTATCGCTGCGCGAGATCGTGATAGAGATTGAGTTTCTCGGGAAACGGAATATCCCGGTCGGCGATGGCGAAGTAGTCGCGTGACTGCAGGTCAATTCTCGTCTTGCGCTCTGTGACTGCGCAATAGAGCGACCAGCGTACCAAAGCCTTGATAGCCCACGGGAAGTAGTAATGCAGCGAGATGAGCGACGTGTCCGGCACGGCGTTCGCGAAATCAATCGGGAAGATGCTTTTGCCGCGCAACAGCGACTCGCACGAATTGTATTCCCAGCCGAAGAATGCGTTGATGATGCGCGTCAACTTGACCACATAGTCACCCTGAAACGGCGAGAGGAATCCGTGCTCGATTCGATAACGGTTGTGCAGCGGTTGGTCGGGGTCATAGCGCATCGGCAGAATTTGCGGCCCGCAGCCCAGGCAACGGCAGAAGATTTCGTAATCCTTGATGCCCTTCTGAATGTGCATCGTCTGCTGACCGGACTCATCGTAGGCCTTGTATAAATCCTCGCGATTCTTGATGTGTGTTACACCGCGCCAGCCTCCGCCGTCATAAGGCTTCATGAACACGGGATAGCCGCCGACCTCTTCGACGATCTTTTCGAGGTCAAACATTTTGTGATAGTTCTCGGCGGTGACGCGGGCTCGTTCATCCTTCGGATCCCACTCTTTTTGCGGCACGAGCCACGTCTCGGGAATATCGAAGCCGAGCCGAATCATGACGCAATACGCCGAATGCTTTTCCATGGACTGAAACGTGAACGGATTATTCACCGTGTGCGAATCATCCATCAGCGCGGATTTCTTGAGCCATTCACGCACGGTCATGTGCCAATAGCCGAGGCGGTCAATGATGACGTGGTGCCGTACAGGCTGACGTAAATTGAACGGTTCAATCGTCAGTCTTTCGACTTCGAAATCGAACCGTCTGCCCTGATAATTGAGATGTGAACCGAGCCGTTCAATCAGCGCTTCGTAGGCGAGCGGCCAGGCATATTCGTTGCCCAGCAGCAGGCCGATTCGGCGGAAGGTGTGCGGAAGGTCGTCGTGTTGCTTCGTGCTCATCGTGATTAAGAGATTTGTGGAATGTAAACGGAAATCATGCGTCTCCACGAGGGCCAGTCATGCGGAGTGTCGGTTCCCCATAAGTCGAGATGATGGCCGATTCCCTTTTGATTCATGATATCGGACAGGCGCTTTGTCTGATCGATGCAATTGCCCTCCCACGCTCCTTGACCGACGACCAGCGCGATTTTGATTCTGCGTATCGCCTCCAGAGTTTCATGGTCTTGGAGATTCGGCAGGTAATCCATCGGATTGTTGAAGTAGAAACTTTCGTCGTAGTATCCTTCGAGGCGCTCGCGGATGTCATAGTTTCCAGACAGGCACAAAATATGACTGAAGTTCCACGGGTATTTCAGCGCGAAATTCATGGTGTGGTAGGCGCCGAAGCTCGACCCCGTCGCGGCGATGCGGATACTCTGAGAGCCGCAGTGTTTGTGAATGAACGGGAAGACCTCGTGAGTAACGTATTGCTCATAATACTCGTGCGCCTTGACGCGCATGTGCGGCGGCAGCCCCTTGTTGAACCAGCTCTCGGAGTCGATGCCGTCAACGCAAAAGACTTTGACACCGCCGGCCTCGATGTGATGCCGGATGGTCTCAATCATATGATTGCATTCATAATCGAAGAAGCGCCCTTGTGCGGAAGGAAAAACCAGCAGCGGGCGGCCGTAGTGGCCGAAGACGAGAAGCTCCATTTCACGGCCGAGAGCGGGACTATACCATTTGTGATGTTCGCGTTGCATGAGAATAAGTTTAAGTGTGTGAATGGACGAATCAGGAGGCGGTCGCGGGATTCCTGCGCTCAAGCGGGAGAATCAGGAAACAGACCGCAGACAAGAATGCGAAAACGGCGCCCAGATAGAACGGCGCGTCGGAGGAAACGTTGTCCCACAGCCAGCCGGCCAGCAGGCTGGCAATCAGCGCAAGCACTCCGGTAATCATACTGAAAATTCCCAGCGCCGTGGCCTTCACATCCGTGCCGACGACATTAGCGATGAGCGCTCGGATGACGCCTTCCGTCAGTGCGGCGTACAGACCGTAAACGACGAACAGGATGAACACGGCAGCGCGGGAATCCGCGGACGCCATGCTCCAATAGACGAAAGCATAGATCAGGAGTCCGGCACAGAGTAGATACTCCATTCTCATCTTATCGGACAGCTTTCCGATGGGATACGACGCCAGCGTGTAGCACGCGTTGTAGGCGAGATAGGCAATCAAGACATTGGTGATAGACAGACCGATGTCTTTTGCTTTGAGAATCAAGAAGGCGTCGCTGCTGAAGCCGAGATAGCCGATGCTCGCGGCCGCGACAATCAGCCAGTAACGTTTTCCCAGACTCGTGCGCGGCGCAGCCGGCTCTTTCGGTGCCACGTCTTCCCGTCTTTTCGGCTCGCGAATGAAGAAGATGAACAGCACTCCTACGAGCGCCGGGACAAACGCTATCCAGTACAGATTGCGCAAGAGGATTTGCAGTTTACCTGTGCCGCCGTAGGTGTGCAGAATCCACAGGGATATCGCCACACCCAGCCACGCACCGGCCGTGTCCATCGCGCGATGCAGCCCGAAGGCTCTCCCCCGCAGCTCTTTGGGGGTCACATCCGCAATCAGCGCGTCGCGTGCGCTGCCGCGAATGCCTTTGCCAAAACGGTCCAGGAAGCGCGCGAACAGGACAAACACCCATGAACCGGCAACGGCGATGAGGGGCTTTGCAATTGCTGAGAGCGCGTATCCCGCAAAGACAAAACGTTTCCGGTTGCGAATCTTGTCGGAGTACCAGCCGCTCAATCCCTTGAGTACGCTGGCCGTCGCCTCGGCAATTCCTTCGATGACGCCGATGATTCCCGCACTTGCTCCCAGCACGGTACTCAGGAAAATCGGCGTTACGGCATAGAGCATCTCGCTCGACACATCGGTGAAAAACGACACCCAGCCGAGCCGTTTGACTTCGGGTGAGAGTTTGTTTTCACTCATGACAGATTTCGCTGCATTCAGGAAACGTGAACCGGCTCTTCAAGCCTGCCTGACGCTCTCCTGAAACTCGCTGACAACGGATTCGGTGACCGCCATGAAGTTCTCGGTCTTGCGATAGACCGAGCGTTGACGTTCGTAGCTTCCGCCCCGGTCTGTTATTTTCACAATGTGCTGCAGTTCTTCAAGGCAGTTCTGCTGAATGGCGAATGGCGTCAACGTCTTGACCAAAAAGTGCAGGTCGTCACGCATATGCCGTGTCGCTCCGTCATCCGTGTGCACGATGTCCGCGTCCAATCCCCAGCGGGTGGCGCGCCACTTGTTTTCCTTGATGAACCAGTATTTGTGAATCGGCAGCGTTTCGCCGTTGTCATACAGGTCTTCAAGATAGCATATCAGACATTGAGCCAGCGCCACCAGCGCCAGCACGTCCTTCAAATCGGGGGTGCCGTCGCAGATGCGAATTTCGAGTGTTCCGAATTTCGGATGCGGGCGCACGTCCCACCAAATTTCCTGAATCGACTGAATCGCTCCGGCATGAATCAGCGTCTTCATAAATCTTTGAAACTCAGCCCAATTGAGCATACGCTGCGGCAACCCTGCGGTTGGCATCGCTTCAAAAACTTTGATGCGCGATGACGCCAGTCCAGTTTCCTCGCCCATGAAGTACGGCGACGCCGCCGATACGGCCAGTAGGTGCGGGAGAAAAGTGGTCATCGCGTTGAAGATGGCAATCGCCTTTTCCGCCGATTTGACACCAACATGCACATGCAGCCCCATAATCATCGCGCGGCGTGCCGGCCATTGCATACGATTGACCAGATTCATGTAGCGCGGATTGTCGGTAATCACCATGTCGTGCCATAGCGCCGTCGGGTGCGTCGCCATAAATGCAGTGGTCATGCCCAGCTTATTGGCGGCCTCTTCGGTTTTGCGAAACTTATCCACAAGCTCGCGCTTGACATCCGCCACCGTGCGGCACGGTGTCGTAATAACCTCGACAATGCATTGCAAGAGTTCGGGCTTAGCCCAACCGACATCGCCCAGTTCAGCCAACAGTTCGGGGGCACGGTTGACCGCTTGCCATGTTTTCGGGTCAATCAGCAGCAGTTCACATTCTACGCCCAGCGTAGGTTCCGGAGAGCCGTTAAATATCAAGGCCATAGGAAATTATTGGGTGGGGGAAACTGAGGAGTATTGTTGATTGAAGATACGGAATGGCTCATCGTAATTCAACGGTTGTAAAGGAGAATTCTCGATTCGCCGTTCTGCGACAGAACGGTACTTTCACCTCTGTTAGAAAAGCCGTATATTAGAGTTTATCCACATTTTGCTTCATACATCGCTTTCCGTGCCGCAATTCAGTCTAAAAAGTGTCTATCCCGTTCCCGCCCGCGAGCTGTTCGATTGGCACATGCGGATCGGCGCTCTTGAGCGACTGACGCCTCCATGGTCGGCAATCAAAGTCACGTGGGGTGATGAACAGGTGCGCGAGGGCAGCCGCAGGGAGCTTTCAGTCCCGGCGGGTCCGTTCAAGATGAAGTGGCTGGCAAAGCACCACAGCGTGATTGACGGCCGCCAGTTCATCGACGAACAGGAGCGCGGCCCGTTTCGCAAGTGGGTTCATCTTCATCTTTGCACCGATTTGCCGGGTGGCCGAAGTGAACTTGAGGACCGGATTGATTATGAGTTTCCTCTCGGGAAAATCGGACAACACTTCGGTCAATCACAGGTAAACTGGATGGTCAATACGGCCTTTCCATGGAGGCATGAACGCACTTGGATTGACCTGAGCCGCCATGCCGAGTTTGCCGAACGTCCACGGCTGAAAGTCGCCATCAGCGGCGCCTCGGGGATGATAGGAAGCGGACTAAGACACTTTCTCACGACCGGTGGACACGAAGTCGTATTGATTGAACGCAGGCGGACGACTGAGCAGTCGGTTCTTTGGAATCCTCTCAAGAGAGAAATCGAATCCGAGAAGCTCGAAGGAGTGGATGCAGTCGTCCACTTGGCTGGACGGAACATCGCCGCCGGCCGCTGGACAGAATCCGCCAAGCGCGAGATTCTCGACAGCCGGGTTCAGGGCACACGTCTCCTTGCCGAGACCATTGCCGCGCTGAAGCGACCGCCTCAGGTTTTCGTGAGTGCCTCGGCAGTCGGAATCTACCCGGATTCAGTCGAGCCACAGAACGAAACGGCGAAGCCCGGGACCTCATTTTTGGCGGCGGTTGTGAAAGCCTGGGAAGGCGCCGCGGAACCTGCACGAAATGCAGGCATTCGGGTGGTTCATCCACGAATAGGGACGGTCGTCTCAGGGTGGGGCGGTGTCCTTGGGCGGCTCTTGCCCATTTTCAAGTTGGGATTAGGCGGGAGGCTGGGCTCGGGCCGTCAAATGATGAGCTGGATTCACCTAGATGACCTCGTTGCCGTCCTCTACCGAATGCTCTACGACAGTACCCTTCAGGGTCCCGTAAACACCACTTCCGGGAAGGCTGTTTCAAATCAAGAGTTTACGAAAACTCTTGGTCATGTTCTGAACCGACCGACTTTCGCCTTTGTTCCTGAAATTGCTGTAAATACTGCCTTTGGGGAAATGGGACGGGAGTTGCTGCTGGCAAGTACCCATGCGGTGCCTGATGTGCTTAATCGGGCAGGATTTCAGCCATGGTTTGGGGACCTTGAAAGCGCGCTCAGGTTTGAAACGGGAATGCCATTTCGGCATATGCCTCCCTTCCACCCAGCTCCACTGCCACAAAGCGGGCGAAACAGCTATCTAATATCCTGAACGGTGGGCTGTCCGGCACAACTGCGGGGCGCCACCGTCCTCGCCGAAAATCAATTCAAGATTCAAACTTCCTTTTTTTTCAGTAACACCTTTCGGATGGAGACGAAGATGAAACGCACATGGTTTGTCATGCTGCTGGTCGGTCTACTCGCCAATTTGGCCGTTGCCGACAAGATTAAGATTGAGAAGCTCGACGATTTGCCGCGGCACACCTACAAGATTGACAAGAAGATTGTTGATTTCCTGAAGGACGAAGCGGCGATGAAGGCGTTGGCCGCCGAAGTGAAGGCGGACATTCTGGCCGACTTGGAAAAGTACGAAATCACGGACAAGTCCACGCTGCAAGGCATGTACGCCAATCTCGGCACAGTCGCGATGATAGAAGGCGACTGGCAGCGTTATCTGGAGTTGGTGAATCTTCGCATCGAGCTTGAAGACAAAGAGGCCGCGAAACACACGACGGCGATGATTGGCCGCGCAATTGCCAGAACGCAATTGAAGGGGCAGGAGAACTACGACAAGAATCTCGACGCGGAACTGCGCTCGATGCTTGCCAACATGCCTTACGAAGTCGTGGAAGCGAATGTGAAGGCAATGAAGGGCGGCGCGGAGATGGCGTCGGAAGCGGTGGTTATCGGCGGACTTGAGGCATCGCTTCAGCCGACGCTTGACAAGTCGAACGGTGAAATGACACAGGACAACGCGATGTCGGTTCTCTCTCCGCATTTCGCGCTGAACTTCTACATTCCGAAGAAGGAAATTTTCATCGCGGCGCTGTCGGACTATATCAGCGCACACGCGGTGCAGAAGCCGGACATTTGGGCGGAGCGCGATGTTGAGTTCAGCAAGGGCGAGAACTACAAGCCGGTTGTTCTGGCGGTTTGGGACTCGGGTGTTGATTACAACATTTTCGATCCGCTGGGACAGATGTGGAAGAACGAGAAGGAGATTCCGGGCAACAACAAGGACGACGACAAAAACGGATTCGTTGACGATGTTCACGGGATCGCCTTTGATTTGCACTCGAACAAGGAGACTTCACTTCTGTATCCGATCGGCAAGGAGAATCTGGGCAACGAAGATCAGATGCGCCGCTGGATGAAAGGCCTGGGCGACGTGCAGTCTGCGATTGAGAGCGAGGAAGCGGCAGAGATCAAGAAGCACATCGCGAGTTTGAAGCAGGATGAAGTTCAACCGTTTATAGAAGCCATCAGTTTGTACGGGAACTATTGCCACGGCACGCACGTGGCGGGTATCGCGGCGGCGGGCAATCCGTATTGCCGGATTCTCGGCGCCCGTTTGACGTTCGACCATCGCATGATTCCGGAGACGCCGACGATTGAGCAAGCGACGAAGGATGCCGCGGCGTTGGTGGAGACGATTGAGTATTTCAAGAAGAACGGCGTGCGCGCGGTGAACATGAGCTGGGGCGGTTCGCTGAAAGGCATTGAAGACGCTCTGGAAGCGAACAATGCGGGCGGCACCGTGGAAGAGCGGAAAGCGCTGGCTCGTAAAATCTATACGATTGGCGACACGGCGTTCAAGAACGCCATCATGAACGCGCCGAACATTTTGTTTATCACAAGCGCGGGGAATTCGAATCTTGACAACGCTTTTGCGGAGTTCTATCCGTCGAGCTATGACCTGCCGAACATTATTTCAATTGGCGCGGTGGATCAGGCGGGCGAAGAGACAAGTTTCACGAGCTTCGGCAAAGTGGACGTCTATGGCAATGGCTTTGAAGTGATGAGCTATGTCCCCGGGGGGACGCAAATGAAGTTGAACGGCACGTCGATGAGTTCTCCGCAGGTGCTGAATCTGGCGGGTAAGCTCCTGACACTGCGTCCTGACTTGACTCCGCAGCAGTTGCGCGAGTTGATAATCAACGGCGCGGATGAACGGAAGGCGGGCGACCGGACGGTCAAGCTTATTAATCCGAAGAAATCGATTGAATTGCTGAAGAACAGCTAACCTACTTGACAAGCAGGCACCTTGCGCTTCGCTCGAAGCGCTTGGAGGTATGTGCGGCGGCTCGAAAGGGTCGCCGTATTTCTTTTTGCCGGTGGACAGGATTTGCTGACAATCCGCTTCTGCTCCCAGTGCACATTTTGGAATAGGCTTCATCTTCATGATGTGCATAATATACATATGAATTGAACGTTTGTCAAGAGTTTGTGCTAAAAAATGCAATTTTTTGTAAACATATGTTCATTTTCTAATTAGAGGGGATTGGCATTGAAGTTACGAGGGAGGTGGGAAAACTGGAGAGGCATGCAGGGGAGTTCGTCCCGGAATATCTCAAATGGCCGGAGCGCTCACCCCCGCGTTCAGTCCACCGGCGGATGCGGGAAGCGAAACGCGGACTTTACCCGAGCATCCACTCAACAGCGGCGTTGGCGTGGATTGCGATGGTGTCAAACGCAGGAATCGGACACTCTTCCGGTTTGATAAGAACAGGAATCTCTGTGCAGGCGAGCGCGACAGCCTGAGCACCGCGTTCGCCGAGTTCGCGCATGAGTTCTTTGTAGCGTTGTTTTGTTTCGTCACGAAAAACACCCGCGGCCAATTCTCCGAAGATATTGTCGTTAATCCAAGCACGATCTTCCGGTTCAGGCACGATCATTTTGATACCGTGCTTTTCCAGCATGTCTCTGTAAAACGGCTGCTCCATGGTAAACGTCGTACCGAGCACGCCGACGGTCGAGACGTTTTTTTGCGCGAGCACAAGAGCGGTAGCTTCAACGATATGAATCAACGGGATGGAGACAGCGGCGCGAATGCCGTCAGCGACAATGTGCGGAGTGTTGGCGCACATCACCAGTCCTTCTGCGCCGAATGCTTCGAGCTTCTGAGCAAAGGGAACAAGATAGTTTTCGCCCGCCTTCCAGCCGCCCGCATCAATGATGTTTTTGAACTCCTGCATATTCAGCGAGAACATGACCAGGCGCGCAGCGTTTACTTCGCCCAAACGTTCATGAACGCCGCGGTTGATGAGCCTGTAGTAATCGACTGTCGAGTGCCAGCTTGTTCCGCCGATAAGACCGAGTGTTTTCATGCGAGAACTTTTGTAGTTTGTGATGAGTATAATCTAATCTGAAGACGGAATAAAGGCAATCAATCGGAGAAGTCCCGTGAAGAAAATCCTGTTCGGCGGCGCGGATATAAAGTCAGGAGCGGCCAACATCGGCCTGTTTATCTTGAGAGTTTTCACAGGTTTGACCATGGCCATCGCGCACGGTTGGGGTAAGACGCCGCCTTCGGAGAAATTCATCGAAGGGGTGGCAAAGATGGGATTTCCGATGCCGGAAGTATTCGCGTGGGCAGCAAGCCTCTCGGAATTAGTGGGGGGAATCCTGCTTGCAATCGGCCTGGCCACCCGACCGGCGGCATTTTTCATTGCCTGCACGATGGGAGTGGCCGGTTTTGTTCGCCACGCCAGCGACCCATTTGCGACGGCGGAAAAGGCGTTTCTCTTTTTGGCCATTGCCATCGCCTTTGTGTTTATCGGCGGAGGGAAATACGCGCTGGACAGGAGGTATGCCTAGGCGTCTCGCCTTACTGGTGTGATGCTGCGGTGACGGTAAGAAAAACGAGGTGGCATCACGGCCGCCTCGTTTTATTTCGTATTTTAACGAAATGAGTTGCGTTTGGCCTATTGATTGCCTAAGATTATAGGTAGCCCGTCTTTGCCCGATCCGACCACGACGACCTTCGCATTTGTGGAAGTCGCTAGTTTTTCAGTAGCTTCAATCCCCTTCCAACGGAGGAAGGGATCAGAAAGACCCTGGGACACAATCTTCTGGAAATCGGCAATTCCCTGAGCCTCGATGCGCTTGCGGTCGGCCTCCTGGGATTCTTTGGTCAGAATGAACTCCATCCGTTGGGACTCTTGTTCGGATTGCAGCTTGGCTTCGATAGAGGCCGTGAGGTTCGGAGGCAGGCTGACTTGCCGCAGCGGGGTTGCCTCAATGGTGATGCCTCTGGGTGACACGGTCTTTTCAAGCGCTTCCTTGATTTGCTGAGCCAGGACTTCACGTTCGGATGTGTACAAGGCGCGGGCTTCGTAGCCAGCTGTTACCCCGCGGGTAATCGAGCGGAAATTGGGCTCGAGGATGATGGACTGGTAGTCCGGTCCAATTGTCTTGTACACCTCGGCAGCGGTCTCGGGGTTCAGGTGATATAAGGCGGAAACTTCCAAGGTGACGGACAGACCCTCTTTGGAGGGCACGACCATAACCTCTTTCTTTTCCTGAGTTTTCACCGAGAATTTGTGAATAGCCGCGAGCGGATTCCGGAAGTTGACACCAGGTTTGAGGGTTGCATCCGACACCTTTCCAAAGAAGTCAACGACACCGACGTGTCCGGCGGGAATGACGGTGAAACAGCGGAACACGAGAATGAGCAGAAGGATTGCTCCAAAGACCTGCAGTACAATTTTTGGACTGGGGGATGGACGATAGGTTTGCATCTGTTTGAGACTCCTATTGAAAAGTGTTGTTAATACGGCAAATCTACGATATCAAGATGGGGAAAATCGGTACGAAAGGCAAATCATATTCTTGACTATGCGCAGGCGAACGAATGAGCAATATGCTTGTGAATACGCGGGGAATTTCGTAAACTCTAAGCTTTGGGCAGCTTGACTCGCCCTTTGGATACCGCCCGTTAGTCGGGTGACACAAAGTGAGGATTATGGCAGACTTATCATTTTTGGTGAATGCGGATCCGGGTGTGATAGACGATATTTATGAGAAGTATCGTCAGGAGCCGGATAATTTGGATCAAGGCTGGCGGCGCTTCTTTGAGGGCTTCGAGTTCGCGCGCTCGCTGAACGGGCATGCGGTGCAGCAAACTCCCGAGGAGTTTGAAAAGGAATTCAAGGTCATCAACTTGATTGCGGCCTATCGTCAGCGCGGGCATTTGTTCACGAAGACGAACCCGGTGCGCAAGCGGCGAGACTACGGCGGCAAACTGATCCTGGAGAATTTCGGTCTAAGTGAGAAGGACCTTGACCGCGTCTTTCAGGCCGGTGCAAACGTGGGCATCGGACCTGCGACGCTGCGTGAAATTATCAAGCTGCTCGATGAGACATACTGCCAGTCGGTGGGGGTGGAATGGATTTATATGCGCGATCCGAAGGTGCTCGAATGGCTTCAGGACCGCATGGAGAGCAACCGCAACCGGCGCCATTTCACTCTGGATGCGAAGCGCCACACCCTGAAGATGCTGACGCAGGCGGTAGTGCTTGAGAAGTTCATGCACCAGAGGTTCGTTGGTCAAAAGCGATTCTCACTTGAAGGACTTGAGACGTTCGTGCCGGCAATGGATCAGATTGTGGAGCACGGCGCGGTGCTCGGGATTCGCGATTTCGTGATCGGAATGGCGCATCGCGGACGGTTGAATATCCTTACGAACGTTCTTGACAAGGACTATCGTCACATCTTCAATGAATTTGAAGGCAAGCAATACACGGACGCTCCGTTTTCGGGCGACGTGAAGTATCATCTCGGCCATTCGGTAGAGAAAACGACACGCGCCGGACATCAGGTGCACTTGGCTGTGATGCCGAATCCATCCCATTTGGAGGCGATCAATCCCGTCGTGGCCGGCGTGTGTCGCGCAAAGGGCGATCACTGGCATGATTCAGATTACCGCAGAGTGCTGCCGATACTTGTCCACGGTGACTCTGCGATTGCGGGACAGGGGATTGTGTATGAGCTCTTGCAGATGTCGCAAGTGGACGCCTACAAGACGGGAGGTTCGCTGCATATCGTTCTGAATAATCAGGTGGGCTTCACGACGAATTACATTGAGGCACGTTCGAGCACGTACTGCACGGATGTGTGCAAGACGACGCTGTCTCCCGTATTTCACGTGAATGGCGACGACGTGGAAGCGGTGATATACACGGTGGAGCTGGCGCTCGAGTTCAGGCAGGAATTCCAGCGTGACGTATTCATTGACATACTTGGCTATCGCAAGCACGGTCACAATGAGGGAGATGAACCGCGGTTCACTCAACCTGTGTTGTACAAGGCGATTGCCGCACATCCGGACCCGATGCAGATTTATGTGAAGAAGCTTGCTGAAGAGGGGACGATTGCGGAAGAGGAATCGAAGCAGATTGAGAAGGACTTCCGCGCGCGGCTGGAGCAGGATTTCAAGACAGCGAAGGACGTGTTTGAGACCATGGCTCCAAGTTCAATGAAGGGGCGATGGGAGGGTTTGCGATTTTCAAAGCCTGAAGACTTTATGCAGTCACCTCCAACGGGAGTTGAGCTGAAGGACTTGAAGCGAATCGCGCAAGCGATTACCTCTCTTCCCGACGACAAGAAGTTCATCAGCAAAGTGGAACGGATATTCCAGGACCGCAAGAAGATGGTAGCGGAAGGCAGATTCGACTGGGCAATGGGGGAGCTGTTGGCCTACGCGACGCTGTGTGAGGAAGGACATCCGGTGAGATTGTCAGGACAGGATTCGAAGCGCGGGACGTTTTCACACCGACATGCGATGGTGCGCGTCGAGGATTCGGACGAGGAGTATTATCCGCTGGATCACATCAGCAAGAAGCAGGCAAAGTTCGAAATATGGAATTCGATATTGTCCGAGTACGGCGTGATGGGATATGAATACGGTTATGCGATGGCCAGCCCGAATTCGCTGACACTTTGGGAAGCACAGTTCGGGGACTTCTTCAACGGGGCGCAGATTATCGTTGACCAGTTTGTCGTCAGTGCCGAGCAGAAGTGGCGGCGGGCAAACGGCCTGGTGCTGCTGCTGCCGCACGGTTCGGAAGGACAGGGACCGGAGCATTCATCGGCCCGCGTCGAGCGCTTCCTTGAAATGTGCGCAGGAACGAATGTGCAGATTGTCGCAGGTACAAGTCCGGCGAATTTCTTTCACGTCCTGAGACGGCAGCTTCACCGTCCGTTCCGTACTCCGCTGATCGTGCTGACTCCGAAGAGTCCCCTGCGGCATCCGTTGTGCGTCAGTCCCATTGAGGATTTCGGTCCGGGCAAGTGCTATCAAGAGGTTCTTGATGACACATGGACGGCGCCGAAGGACGTCAAGAAGGTGGTGCTTTGCATGGGTAAGTTTTACTACGAACTCATCAAGAAGCAGCGTGACGCAAACCGTAAGGACGTCGCGCTTGTGCGGCTAGAGCAGATATATCCGCTGCCGATACCGCAATTGCAGACCGTCATAGCGCGCTATCCGAAAGCGGAGTTTATATGGGCGCAAGAGGAGCCGGAGAATCAGGGCTGCTGGCCGTTCCTCTTCCGCAAGTTTGATTTGGTGAAGCTGAAACTGATATCGAGGCCGGAATTTTGCGCGCCGTCAGTGGGCTTCCCGGAATTGCATGACCGCGAACTTGCGGCATTGGTGGAAAGAGTTTTTGAATCATAAGATACCTGCAGGGCAAGCTACTCTTGCCCGGCAAAACAGGAAATACAAGAAATATGCTTGAAGTGAAAGTCCCGAGTCCGGGCGAATCCGTGAGTGAAGTGACCGTTTCAAACTGGCTGAAGGCAGACGGCTCGTTTGTCAACGCCAATGACGAGCTTTTTGAGATTGAGTCAGAGAAGGCCACTCTCTCGGTTTCAGCAGAGGCGAGCGGGGTGCTCAAGATTCTGATTCCGGCAGGCACGACGGTGAACGTCGGAGCCATCGCCTGCAGGATTGACGAGAAGGCGACGGCAGGTACGGCTCCGGCCAAAACAGACGCAGCTCCGGTGAAGGCAGAACAGAAAGCAATCGCAGCAGCGGCGGCAGGCAGTTCGACGGCAACGAAAATTGCATCTCCGGCGGCAGACAAAGTCCTGCGCGAAGCAGGGATGACGGTCAATGAGGTTTCGAACGGCAGCGGCAAGGCAGGGCGAATCACGAAGGAAGACGCATTGCGCACGGTCGCGGCGCCTAAGCCCGCGGCAGTGCCGGTTGAGAGTGTGCCGGTACCCGCATCAAGCGCGCCTGCTCCAGCCAAGCCCGCCGCTCCTTCGCACATGCCGCCGCAGGTTGCCAAAGTTTTCTATTCGGGCGAGCGCATCGAACGCCGCGAGAAGATGTCCCCTCTGCGCCAGAAGGTCGCAGAGCGATTGGTTTCCGTACGGCAAACAACGGCAATGCTGACGACGTTCAACGAGATTGACATGTCGCAGCTGATGCAGGTGCGAAAGGAGTTCAAGGACAAGTTTCAGGAGCAGCACGGAGTGCGGCTGGGTTTCATGTCATTCTTTGTCAAGGCTGTGACGGAAGCGCTGAAGTATTTTCCGGCCGTGAACGCGTCGATTGAGGGCGATGAAATCGTCTATCACGACTTCGTGGACATGGGAGTCGCGGTTCAGGCTCCGAAGGGACTGGTTGTTCCGGTACTCAGAAACGCGGAGAGCATGACGTTGGCTCAGATTGAGGCGGAGATTGAGCGGCTTGCATCGCGAGCGCGGAACAATCAGCTTACGATTGACGAGATGACCGGCGGAACCTATACCATCTCGAACGGCGGAGTATTCGGCTCGCTGATGTCAACACCGATTTTGAATCCTCCGCAGAGCGCGATTCTCGGCATGCACAAGATAGAAGAACGTCCCATCGCTTTGAACGGTCAGGTCGTCATTCGGCCGATGATGTATGTTGCGATGAGTTATGACCACCGGATTATTGACGGCCGGGAGTCGGTAGGATTTCTTGTCCGGGTCAAGGAGAGTCTGGAGAACCCGGTGCGGATGCTGCTTCAAGTATAGCAGTCTGCAGGAACACATTCCGTGCGGCGCGGTGACGCATCGTGCGGCGAACACAAACAAACACAAATGAAATACGATTTAGTCGTCGTCGGGTCAGGACCCGGCGGCTATGTTGCTGCGATACGCGCGGCACAACTGAAAATGAAGGTGGCTCTGGTCGAACGGTATCCGACTCTTGGCGGAACCTGCTTGAATGTGGGCTGCATACCTTCGAAGGCGTTATTGGATTCATCGGAGCTGTATTACACAGCCGCGAAACATTTTGACACGCACGGCATCGGGGTGTCGGGATTAAGACTCGATTGGGATGTCATGCGAGGTCGAAAAGACGCAGTGGTAGGCGACAACGTAAAAGGTGTCGCCTATTTGATGAAGAAGAACAAGGTAGATGTTTATTATGGTCATGGGACATTTTTGGGGACGGAATCCCTGCGTGTCACCAAGGACGACGGCAGCACGCAGGAGTTGAGTTTTGCCAAGGCGATTATTGCCACAGGTTCAAAGCCCGCAGATTTGCCGTTTGCCAGGATTGACAAGAGCAAAATAATATCTTCAACGGAAGCGCTGGCGCTGAAGACGGTGCCCAAGGAACTTGTAATTATCGGCGCGGGTGTGATTGGCTGCGAGATGGGCTCGGTATTTGCGAGGCTGGGGACAAAAGTGAGAATAGTGGAGTATCTGAACTCGGCCATTCCGACGATGGATTCGACGATGGGCAAGGAGCTCGGACGCTCTTTGAAGGGCATCGGAATCGAGCTTTTCCTGGGTCATAAGGTCAAGTCGGTCGACAGCAAGAGCAAGAAGGTGAAGGTGACCGCTGAATCACCGGGCGGAGAAGATGTTGAACTGCAGGGCGATTACTGCCTAATGGCGGTCGGGCGCCGACCCTACACGGACAAATTAGGTCTTGAGAATGTCAAGGTGTCCGTTGACAACCGGGGTTTCATCAAAGTGAATGAGCATCTTGAGACGGCTCATCCGGGAATTTACGCAATTGGAGACGTTATCGGCGGCGCGATGCTTGCTCACAAGGCAGAAGAAGAGGGAGTATTCGTGGCCGAGTTGCTTGCCGGACAGAAGCCGCACATCAACTATCGCGCGATTCCGTGGGTTGTGTATACGTGGCCAGAAGTCGCCGGTGTCGGATACACGGAGGAAGAGTTGAAGCAGTCGGGACGCGCCTACAAGACGGGAAGTTTTCCGTACAAGGCGTTGGGACGGGCGCGGGCAGCAAACGAAACCGAAGGCGTTGTGAAGGTGCTTGCGGACAAGGAAACGGATGAGATACTTGGAGTACATATGTTCGGCGCGCGCGCGGCGGACATGATAGCCGAGGCTGTTGTGGCGCTGGAATATCGGGCGAGTGCTGAAGACATTGCGAGAACGTCTCACGCACATCCGACATTTACGGAAGCAATGAAGGAAGCATGTTTGGCGGCGACGGAGAATCGCGCGCTTCACTTATAGGAAAGCACATGGGATTTGTCCGCTTAGAGGAATTTCGGGAGCGTCCCGAACGCGACATCAAAAAGGTCGTTTGTGTCATGCCGGCGTACAACGCATCACAGACGATAGAGATTACGATGAAGTCCATTCCCGAGGGTTCGGTGGACGAGTTCATACTGGTGGACGATTGCTCGAAGGATAACACGGTCGAAGTTGCCAAGTCGCTCGGCATCACGGTGATTCGGCACGAAAAGAACAAGGGTTATGGCGGCAATCAGAAGACCTGTTACGATGCCGCGCTGAAGACCGGAGCGGACGTGGTGGTGATGATTCATCCGGATTACCAGTATGACGGACGCATCACTCCGGCGGTGGTGAGCTTGCTCAAGACGGGCACGGTGGATGTTATTCTTGGGTCCAGAATCCGCTCACGAAAGGAGACCCTCGAGGGTGGAATGCCCGTATACAAGTATCTGTCGAATCGTGCACTGACGATATTCGAGAACGTCATGCTGGGACAGAACGCAGGGGATTTGCACACGGGATTCAGGGCCTATGCCCGCGAGGTGCTTGAAACGATAAATTATCACTCGAATTCCGATGATTTCGTGTTTGACTCGGAATTTCTCGCACAGTCGGTATACCACGGGTTCCGGATCGGGGACGTGCCGATTCCCACGAGATATTTTGACGAAGCGTCCTCCATCAACTTCAGGCGAAGTACGAAGTACGGAATACAGACCGTGCTGGTGATGTTGAAGTTCAAGCTGGCGCAATGGGGATTTCTGAGGTCACCGTTATTCAAAAGGTCGCCCCGGGTGTTGGAAAAGGCGGGCGCAGCGGCGCCGGCGGGAGTCTGATGAACGAGACGCGCACCACCTTTTGGCTGCGCGTAATGTACGGCGCGATCCTTGTGGTCGCGCTTCTTTATACCGTTGCTCCGCAATGGGGCGAACAGGCGGATATCTGGGAAACTTCGGCAGCGATAGACGCCATTTCACGTTCACCGCTTGAACCCGACAATCCGCTGCTGGCCCTGGAGGGCGAAACTTCTCCGCGCTTCACACCGTATACCGTTTTCTGGGGGATTGTTGACCGCGCAGCAGGGCTGGATCTTTTTGTAACTGTCGCGATTGCCGGACTACTGAATCTTGTGCTGTTTCTGACGGGTTTGGTTCGAGTCGTGCGAACCATTACCCTGAGTCCTGCGGCAATACTTTGGATAATTTCAGCCATGCTGATCGGCTGGGGGCACGGCTACGGTGAGGCGAACGGTTATCAGGCCGAGTTGTTTTACGCGACATTGCCGTATGTGGGAATGTTCACCTACGGATTGTGTTTTCATGGAATTGCCGAACTGAATCGTTTTCTTTCCACCGGTTCAAAAGCCGCGCTACTCGGGTACGGTTTGCTTGGCATTACGGCGTTCTTAACGCATCCCATCACAGCACTGCTTCTGTTCGTCGGGGCATTTTCGTGGACGGTTGTTCGCTCAAGTTTTAAGACAACTCTCTTGCTGCAAGTGGTTCCGGCAATCGCGTTTTTGTCCTGCTGGCTGTGGCCATACTTTGACTATCCGACTCTCCTGTTTCGCGGAACGGCTGAAGATTGGTATCGAGTCAGGCTGTTCGACGACCAGATTACGAAGGCCGGTCCGGCGCTGTTGGGCATATTGGCAGCCTCATACTTTGCCGCCAAGCGAAAGTATCTGGCACCCGTCACGGCACTCGGACTGTCTCTGGTCATATATCTTGCGAGCTGGATTCTCGGGATACAGATTGGCAGCAGATTCATCTTCTATGGTGCGATATTCTCGCACGTTTGTATCGGGCTCTATCTCTTTGATTCAGGGCTGTTTCGCCGGGGATTCTTCGAGCGTGGGAAGAGTGTCGTCATTCCGGCGATATTGCTGTTCACGCTGGTGTATCTGCCGGGCTCCTACTATCGAATTCGAAAGATGGACAAGCAATGGCGGCCGGATGTCGAGGTCATAGCAGCGACCGGCGCATTGCCGCAGCCATGGGATGACTTGGCCTTTCTCAAGCAGTATCTTGGCAGTTCGTCTGTTGTGATGGTGGAAGATACTGCAGGCTGGCGGGTGCCGGCAGTGACAGGAGCGAAACTGGTTGCGCAGGCGAAAGGAAACCCGTTGATACAGGACGAAGTGAACTCGCGCCGGGCGGATGCGGTGAAGTTCTTTTCGGGACGGCTGAGCCTTGACGAACGAAGACAACTGCTTTTGAAATATAAATGCACGCACATCCTGCTTGACAACCGTCGCGGCGGTCACTTTGCAGATGACTTAGAACGTCATCTTGCGGAGCTTGGCGAATTTGTCACAGCACATCCTCCCTTCCGTCTGTACCGAGTCAGAAACTCCGACTAATTCATGCTGATACGTCTCGCGCTGCGGGATATTCGCAAAATGTGGAAACGCTCACTGGCCGTTATTGCGGTGGTGGCGGTTTCGGTGTTTCTGCTGCAATTCGGAGCAAGTTATGTGGACGGATTTCGCGACAAGGTTCAGAAGCAGGCTGTTCGGGAATCCGGTCATATACGGATTGCGGCGAAGGGCTATGATGAGAAGATTGACCTTCTGCCGCTGGAGCCGAACATCCCGTGGACGGAGTCCTTCGGAGACTCGCTGCGCTCACTACCCGAAGTGACGATGGTGCGGCCGATGCTGAGGTTCGGCGCGTTGGCCAATTCGCCGGAGCGAACGCTGGAAATGCAGCTCGTGGCAACGACGACGGAAGCGGCAAAATCCATTTGGGGACGACTGGACAGAGCAATCTCAGATGGCGCATTTCTGGACGGACCGAATCAGGTGATACTGGGGAGCAACGCAGCCAGACTGCTGGATGTCCAATCGGGCGACAAGATTATTCTGCTGACAAGCGACATCCACGGCGGGTTGTCCGCGGTGGAGCCAGTTGTGCGCGGAGTCTTCAAGAGTCTGAATGAAGAAGAGGACGCGACGCTCGTCATCGCCGAACTCGGGACGGTGCAGCGTCTGCTGGCAATGGAAGGCAGAGTGACTTCGGTGACACTCGAGCTTGAGCACCACGACATGCTGGAAGAGGTGCTACCGCAAGTCAGAGAGTTGTTCGGGTCTCAATATCAGGTCACATCTTGGAAGGAAGACCAGGCCGCGTTCATTCAGCTGCTTGACGCATCCGAGATTGGGATTTGGGTAATCACGATAATCATCCTAACGGTGGCCTCGTTGGGAATGATCAATACGTTCATGATCAGTATTCTTGAGCGATTGCGCGAGTTCGGCACGTTGCGCGCAGTCGGGTTATTGCCGGGACAATTGATTAAACTCGTGCTGTTTCAGGGGGCAGTGCTCGGAGTTATCGGTACGATAGTCGGACTGATTTTTTCATTGCCGGTGACCTTCTACTTTGAAGCGAATCCGTTTGACCTTGGCGAAGGACTGCAAGGAATTGAGGGCATTGACAGTCTGATATGGATGACGTTTGTGCCCGAAACGACTCTGAACATTGCCGGCTTGGGGCTGCTGATATCCATCTTTGCCTCCGTTTACCCGGCTTTTTGGGCTTCGCGCAAGCAACCGGTTGATATACTGCGGGAGTTGGGATGAACATTCTCTGGTTCAAGCTTGGGCTGCGCAATGTAGTCAAGCAGCGCCGGAGAACGCTGTTTAATGTCCTTGCTCTCGGCGTAAATACGGGAATGCTGATTCTGCTGGTCGGGGTACTGCGCGGATTCTATCTCATTACAATTGAGAAGACGGTGGATTTGCGCACGGGTCATGTGCAGATTCATGCCGAGGGATATGCCGATGAGAAGCGGCGATTGCCGCTCGATATTACGATTCACCACGCTGACGCCGTCAAGAAAGCAGTGGAAGCGATTCCAGACGTTGTTGCGGCCAGTCCGCGAGTCTTGACGGCGGCGACACTGTCAAACGGGCGGGAGCGCGCAGCGGTGGTTCTCTACGGTGTTCTTCCCTCCTCCGAGGAAAAGGTCGGTGTTATTCTCAGCGGTGTGAAGGAAGGATCGCGGCTGACGGACAGCACCCGCGGTGTCCTGATTGGTGACCGATTGGCCGAACTGCTTGATGCCGAAGTCGGAGCATCGCTTCTGCTCTTCGCACAGACTCAAAACCGGGCCAACAATCTCGTTGATGCTGAAGTCATCGGAATTTTCGACAGCGGATTTGGCGTGGCGGATCGCGGTGCAGTATATGCGCCGCTGCCGTTTGTGACGGAATTGCTCGATATGAACGATGAGGTAACGGAGATTGTCGTGCGGGCTAAATCGCTGCGAGCAGTGCCGGCCGTAAGCGGCGCGATCGAACAAGCTGTGGTGCAGGCGACGGAAGACAATCTGGTCGTGGAACCATGGTACGTCGTGGCGCGCGACATCGTCGCGGCGGTGAAAGCGGATATGGTTTCCTACGGCATTATCGGCTGGATACTGGTGACGCTTGCCGTATTTGGTGTCTCCAATACGATGACGGTATCGGTATTTGAACGTACAGGAGAAATCGGGGCGCTGCGTGCGCTCGGTATGGAGGCAAAACAGATTCGTACGATGTTTCTGGCTGAAGGAGTTACGCTGGGAATTCTGGGTGTTGTGATCGGCTCGGCCATCGGCGGACTTGCAGCGTGGTACATGAACGTGCATGGGATAAGACTTCCGAAGGAAGCGATTGAAGCGATTTCGATGCCGCTTGCGGACACGTATTACGCGCAATCGCGCCCTGTGGATTGGTTGATCGGCGCGGGATTGTCAGTTTTCAGCGCTTGGCTTGGCTCGGTGTTTCCGGCTCGCCGTGCGTCCCGCGTTCCGGTGACGGCGGCTTTGGCAAAAGGAGTGCGATAGTGAAAAGTCTGGTCATATTTCTTATTCTTGTTCTGTCACACATGTGTTCGGGGCAGGAGGCGTCTGATTCGGTCGCTCAAGCGCTTCTGCAGCGATTGGACGATGCTCGCTTTCCGGGGGCGTATGAAATGTCGATGAAGATGGAGACTCACCGGCCCGGGCGAGATCCGCTTTACTATAGTTATGACATCGTTGGGATTGGTGAGGACAAGTCGCTGATGACGGTGACGGATCCGCCGCGCGAACGTGACAAGCAGGTTCTATTGAACGACGAGAATCTGTGGTTCTTCGTGCCGGATGTGTCGCGGCCGGTGAAACTCACACGCAAGGCAAGTTTCATGGGCAGCGTTTTTTCAAATGAAGACGTGATGAATTCAACACTCGCGGACGATTATCTGGCACGCATACTTGCACGAACCGAACGCGGAGGAAAGGTTCACTTCAGAGTTGAGCTGACGGCAAAGACGAGAAGCGTTGCCTATGCGAAAATGGAATGCGGAATTGACAGCGCGTCGGCGATACCGGACACGATTACATTTTACGGTTTGACGGGCAAAGCGCTGAAACAGGAAGTCGTCAATCAGACCGGCTTCCTGGCAGGGCGAGAACGACCCACAATCATGACGATGCACGATTTTCTTGAAGAAGGCGCGTTCACCCGCGTCGAGATTCTCACACTCAAGGAGCGCGAAGACGTACCTGAATCCACGTTCGATCCGACTCGTTTGGGCAAGTAGCCTGCTGCTTGCGTTTGCCGCGTTGGCAGGGCCGAAAACGACGTACCGTTTGGAGAACAACGCCGTCTTCACGGGTCCGGATCGCGGAGATGTGTGGCTCTATCCGCCGGAAACAGGCAAGTGGCGCGAGTGGTATTTGCACGAGCTGCGCGTCAGTTTGAGAGGGACGCACGAGAAGCGGGCGGGCTATCGCGTCGAGCCTCGATTCCGGTTTACGCACCAGCCGGACTCGACAGAGCAGTTTGATTGGGTTCTGGATCAGGGTTACGGATTCATGAATCCCTCGGATCGAGTGACGTTTCTGATGGGCAAGCAGCGCGCACGCTGGGGGACGGGAATGACCTATACACCGACAGATAATTTGCAGAGCACTGCCAACCCATTGGATCCGACGAGGTACTTGGAGGGAGTTTATCTGGCGCGAATGGATGCAACGCTGCCGTGGTTTTCGGCATCCCTGCTGTACACTCCCGACCGTGACAACAGCGAGATTGAGTTACCAGTGCCGCAAAACACAAGCCGGATGGCCGGCGCACGTCTCTATAAGCTCGTTGGTACGTGGGATCTATATGCGACCGCGCTGCACAATTTTGATGACGAGACAAACATTGGCGGAGCGTTTTCGTGGGACAGCGGGCCATTGGTTGTCTATGGCGAAGCCGCTTACTTGCTGCGCGAAAATTCAAATTTACGGCACTATCTCGATTTGGAACAGGGCACAGTGTGGAAGCCACGCGCGGTGTTGGGCGGAAGCAAATTGATGGGCAACTCCTCTATTTATGCCGAAGTCTATTACACAGGATGGGGATTGAATCGCAGCGAATATGCCGACTATCTCGTAAATCTTAGGTATGTCTCCGATCCGTACTATTGGATAACTCGTCCGGGGAATCCAATTGAATATGCGAATATTCTGCTTCTGACAAAACCGATGCAGGAGCTGCACCAGTGGTACCTTGCGGCGAGCGGAGTTTACAATTGGCGCGACTTGTGGACAATTGGCGGCAACTTCGTATTCGATCCTGTTGATCAGACACTTTACGGTTATCCGCTGGTCACATTCCTGGGTTATCCGGACGTGGATGTTGCGGCGGGATTGTCATTTGTGAGCGGGCCGCCGACAAGCGAGAGGGCCGTCCTCCCTGCTCACTACTCGACCGACCTGCGGATAATCATTCACTTCTAAGACGATGTCCGATATCATCACAACCGAGAAGATTTGCAAAGACTATGCATTGGGAACGCACATCGTCCACGCGCTCGTTGATGTGGACTTGCACGTCGGCGCCGGTGAGTTTCTGTGCATTGTGGGGCCATCGGGAAGCGGGAAAACCACGCTGCTGAACATGATCGGCTGTCTGGATGTGCCGACATCGGGAACGGTAAGGATGTTCGGTCAATTCGAGACAGCGAGATTGAACGACAGAGAGACGACGCTGCTCAGACGGGATCGAATCGGGTTTATTTTTCAGAGTTTCAACCTGCTTCCGGTGTTTAATGTCATGGAAAATGTCGGCCTGCCGTTAGAGTTGCAGCGAGTTCCGAAGCCAGAGCTTGATCGGCGAGTGGCAGAGTTGGTGGAGGAAGTCGGATTGATTGAATATGCGCATCACCGTCCCGATGAACTTTCAGGCGGACAGCGGCAGCGCGTCGCGGTTGCAAGGGCTCTGATAACCAATCCTCAGCTTGTGCTGGCTGACGAGCCGACGGCGAACCTCGACCATGATACGGGTATGGCAGTGCTTGAGTTGATGCTTGAGATGAATCGGAATCACGGAACGACATTTATTTTCTCGACACACGATCCGAAAGTAATGGGAATTGCCAAACGGATTGTAACAGTTGAAGACGGACGGATTAAGGAGGATAGAAATGTGGCGTAAAGTTCTCTTGGTGTTGCTGACTGTACCGGCAATTGTGTGGGCGGAAGAATCGTTGGCAGAACGAGCAGCGACGATGCTCGCCTCACGCACGGTTCCTGCTCAGCCGGAATGGACAAGCGGTGTTGTGCGCTATTTCCCCGCGCTGTGGCATTTGGAGACATCCGCAATCGAGAATACCGGTCCGGACGAGCTAGACTTTGACGGCGATCCATTAAAGTACGAGACGATTGTCGCCTGGTACCTGCTGACGGAGAATTTGCCCGCATTGAAGCAATGGTCGGAGAAGATCGCCACTCCGCGCGAACTCGCACAGGCGGAACTGGCATTTGCGGTTCTGGAAGTTGACAAGGCGGATTCGCTTTTCCGCGCAACACTTACAAATCCCGATCCGGTTTTTCAGCGGCTTGGAAAGATCGGGCTTTCCAAGGTCCTGCAGAAGAAGCAAAAGTATCAGGAAGCCCTGGATTTATTGGTCAGTGCCTGGACACCGGAACAGATTTCAGACGAGATCATCTTTCAAGCTGCGCTGTGCAAGCAGCGACTTGGCGAAACCAGCGAGTCGATGGATTTGCTGGAAGAAGTGCTGAAGTGGAATTCATACCATGAGTTTGCGCACTACTATCTTGGGAACGGCTACGCGCGCAAGAACTACACTGAGCTTGAGTCCACGAGTCCCTATTTGAAGTGTGACGGATCGAACAAATGTGCGCGTGACTACGTGATTGACGGATCAGAAGAATGGATGCAAGGGGAATTTGAGTCGGCGCTGGAGCATTTCTTCGCGGCGCTCGAACTTGTGCCTGAATATGGCCGGGCGCATAACGGCGTGGCAAAGTGCCTTGAGCAAATGCGCCTGCGTGAGAATATTTACCGCGACGCGGATCAGGAAGCATTTGACGGCAAGCCGTTCCCGCAGATTCCGATGATAGAGAAGTATATCATGAACTGGGAATCGCTGTCGGAACGTCATAGAAAGCAGGTCGCCATTTCCGTTGAACCGTGGCAGGCGTACATTCCGGTACTGGTTGCAAGCGGCAGCCTGCATTACATCAAGCCGCTGCACGAGAAGCTATCTGAAGTGCCGGGGCTTGAAACAATTGCCGATCAGCGTATCAGCTATGATTCGCGGTTGTGGGACGACGTGCGCGGGTGCGGGGGGTTCACAACTGTGACCGGTGTGGAAGATGTCGAGCGCTCGATCTATAACCGGTATAACACGGTCTTGCATGAACTGACACATCAGGTTCACGGAGTTTTTCCGCCTGAGGATATGCAGAAGATTGAGGACCTTTACCGCGAAGCAAGCGCCAAGGACGCGGCGGGTGAGGAGATTTTTGTGAGCCGCTATCAAGGGTCGAGCGTCTGGGAGTATTTCGCTGAAGGTATGAACTCGTACTTTTCTCCGCGAAGAAACGAATTCGACACCCGGGAAATCACGAAGGAGCGGCTGTTTGCATTGGATTCAAAATTTGTCGAATTACTTGAATACTACATGTCCGCACCAAATGTGGAGGCCTGTTACACGGTTGGTTTGATAACTGCGGCGGACAATGAGGTCGAGCTGGGTAAGCTTGAAACGGCAATGGAATTTGCCCGGAAGGCGGAGTCCCGCGACCCTCATTCGGAAGTCGTCCTGCGGGCAATCTCGAGGTTAGCCTCTCTCGCAGACGAAGACAGCCTCGCGGTGGAGTATGCCGAACGCCTCTTGACGGCCTTTCCGGACAAGGCGGCCTCCTATCAGCGGCTGGCATGGAGCAAGGCGTTCGCGGACGGCAAGTTTGAGGAAATCCTGCCTTTGGTCAAGGCTGGGTTGGCCAAAACGGCCAAATCTGAGCGCATCCAGCTTACACGCGAGGTTGCCGACTGGGAAGTTATCTGTGGCAATTTTGCTGAAGCTGTCGTAAATTATACGATAGTCCTCTCGGAACAGGAGACGGACGACGAGGCCCTTCGTGGCTATGCCGAGGCGCTATTTTGGGCTGGACACACCGCCAAGGCGGATTCAGTCTATCAGGTTGCCCTGAAGCGGCGCAGCGGCGTGGCCGGGCTGCGGCTTGAGTATGGCAGAATGCTGTTGCTGGCCGGCCAATTGGAGGCAGCCAAGCGGCAGTTTGACGAGGCCGAACTATTGAAGCCCGGGGACGGGCGGGTTGCCGCCCACATGGCCTGGTATCATGAGCTTGCGGGCGACCATCAGCAGGCTTTGAACGACGCCATCGAAGCTCTGGAGCAATATCCGGATGACGCGCTGGTGCAAACCATCGCCGGGCACCTGCTCAGCAAGCGCGACCGCCATCGCACGGGGATACCGTCGTGGCGCTACAATCCGAAGGAATCGTCGTTTGAAGTGGACAATTTCTGGGACGCGACGACGGTTGCGCTGTGGAGTAACGGACTAACGAAACCTACCAAATAACCTTTTGGGCTGGAGTCTTTGACGGACAACTTACTTGAGGTGTTAAACATGAAACGATTGATGTGGCTGCTTCCCGCGCTGGTGCTGATGCTTGGTGTTACTCAAGTTCAGGCCGGTGATATCTCTCCCGAGCTGGAAGAGAGATGGAGCAAACTTGCGTCTTCCGAACGGGTGAACGCGATTTTTCACTTGTGGGAGCGGGTTGATTTGCGGGAAATGGACATTGCCATACGCAATATGAAGGCGACTCGCCAGCTTCGTCATCAGATTGTCGTGGAAGAGCTTCAGCGAGTCGCGCGTGAAACGCAGCCGCCGCTGCTTGCAGATTTGGAAGAGCTGAAGCTGGCCGGGAAGATTGACGGTTACACGGCCTATTGGATTGTCAACTGTGTGGTAGTCAAAGGCGAGCTTGCGACACTTCAGGAGTTGGCAAAGCATGGTTCAATTCAATGGGTTGAACCAATTCCGGTAATCGAGCTTATCGAGCCGGTCCGGCACAGCGACCGCGCGCCACGCCGGCCACTGGACGACCGCACTCCGGGTGTCAACTCGATTCGTGCGCCAGAAGTCTGGTACGAACTTGGCTACACCGGGGAAGGAACCTTGGTTGCGAACATGGATACCGGTGTGGACGGGAATCACGTGGCTTTGGGCAGCCGCTGGCGCGGGACGCACGCGCCGCACGAAGAGTGCTGGCTGGACGTGCTGAACGGCGGCACGAACTTTCCGACGGACAACAACAGCCACGGTACTCACGTGATGGGAACAATTTGCGGTACAGGCAGCGCGACATCCACTTTTGACACGGTGGGAGTCGCACCCGCAGCCGAGTGGATTGCGATGAATGCCATTGGCGGATTCGGCGGAGACTTTGACAGCGACGTGCTGCAAGGCTACCAGTGGTTTGCGGACCCGGACGGTGACCCCTCAACCATTGAAGATGTACCGGACGTGATACAGAATTCGTGGGGTGTCTACAGCGGTTTGGGCTATCCTGACTGCTTCACCGATTGGAATGAGGCAATCATCGCGTGTGAAACCGCGGGCACAGTTGTGACGTTCTCTGCGGGCAATGAAGGACCTCAACAAGCGTCCCACCGCAGTCCGGCTAATATCGCGCTTGACTCAGTGACCTTTTTCTCGGTTGGAGCGACAATCGCGACTGACCTGACCCCTCCCTATGAACTGGCAAGCTTTTCCAGTCGCGGACCGAGCGACTGCGACGGCGTGACCATCAAACCGGAAGTGATTGCTCCGGGTGAAAACGTGTATTCGAGTTTCCCCGGAAATCAATTTGGCGAGCTGAGCGGGACGTCAATGGCAGGACCGCACGTTGCGGGTATCGTGGCTCTGATGCGCGAAGCGAACCCCAACGCCGACGTGCGCGAAATCAAAGGCGTGTTGATGCAGACTGCGATTGACTACGCGCCGACCGGCGATGACAATAACAACGGCCGCGGATTTGTCGATGCTTATGAAGCGGTGCTGCTGATATCGGCGGACCGCGGTTGGGTGGTTGGACAGGTCACGAGCGGAGCAACCGGCGCGCCGATTTCGGGTGCGCGAGTGCAGGCTGGTGACAACTATGTGAGATTTTCCGATTCACAGGGGAATTACCGTATTTCGCTGCCCGCCGATTCAACATTGCCGTTTGTGGTTAGCGCATTCGGCTTTGCAGAATACTCGACGACGATGTCCGTTGCGGATTCCGATACGGTCGTGGTCAATATCGAGCTTACTCCGGTTGCCGCCGGAATCCTTGAGGGAACCGTTTTAATCGGCAATGACATACCGGTTCAAGGCGCTCGCGTCGAGCCGGTGGGCATACCGGTCGGTCCGGTAAACACGGACGAAGACGGTCAATTCAGCTACACGCTGCCCGGCTCGAACACGTATTCGTTTGAAGTGACATTTCAGGATATGCAGGTGGATACGTCCTTCCCTGTGACCACGGACGAAACGAATCAGGTCTTGGTCCGATTCAACACCCGCCGCTCGCAAAATGTCGGACCGGACAGTTACGGATACCGCGCCTTTGATCGCTATGATAACGGTCTGCCGCCGACCTATAATTGGGCGGACATGACGGGCGGAACGGTGCATGACTTCCCGGATATCTTTGATGCCTCGGTATTTGTCGAGATGCCGTTTACCTTCGTCTATTACGGGCAGCGGTTCGATTCAATCACGATTAACGAAAACGGCTGGGTTGCGGCAGGCGAAGATCCGGATCGACGAAATGCCAACACCATCATCCCTCATCCGGCCGGCCCGTCAGGCATGCTGGCGCTGTTCTGGGACCAGCTTGAGTTCGGCACTGCGCCGGTACCTTCGCAGGTGATGACGAAGTACGACCCGGCTAACGGCGTGTTCATCATCGAGTACGAAAACATGTACTTCCCGCCTGCCACTGAAAACAACCGGATATCGGGACAGATTCATATTTTTGATCAGGAAGTTTGGCCGACACCGACGGGTGATTGTGAAATCATGTATGTTTACGGCAATATAGACGTCGTGAACAGCGGCACCGTCGGAATCGAAAGCCCGAGCGAACTGGCCGGTCTGCGAATTCTTTACAATACGACATTGAACGACAGCGCCTTCGCGATTGAGGCTGGCGCGACGATTCTGTTCTCTACGCGAACTTCTGCCCGCACAACCGGAAACATGTCAGGCACGATAACAGCGCATCCCGTGCTTGGCGCGGCTGTGCCGAACGGTGTCCGGCTTGGAAACGTGATGGCACAGGTTGCTGCGAACGGAAACTACTCGTTCACCAACGTCTTTGCCGGCCCGCGCACGCTGCGGGTGCAGATTCCGGGCTATGAGCAGATAGCGGTCGCCGGAACGATTCAGACCGGACAGACGACAGACCTTGATGCCGAGGTTTATCGTCTCGATCCGCCGCAGAATTTGACGTTCACCCGAACCAACGACTCACTGTTCCTTGCCTGGGACGTTCCGGCCAGTGTAGGCGGACTGGACGACCTGGAAAGTTATATCGTTCATCTCGACTCGTTTGAATTGGACACGACAACCGCGTTGTCCTATCGCACTCGAATTCCGAGCGGCGAGGCGGGACACGCGTATTGGTTGACTGCACTGTACGAAGGCGGCGAGAGCGACGCGACCGACACAATATACGTCACGCTGCTTGACGCTGACGATGCTCCGACCATTCCGACGGTTTATGCGATGGCTCCGGCCTATCCGAATCCGTTCAACCCGACGACGACACTTCAAGTATCACTGCCGCAAAGCGCGGAGCTGAGTCTTCGTGTGTTTGATGTGACAGGGCGTGAAGTTGCTACGGTCGCGCAAGGGCTGTATCAGGCAGGCAATCACAGCTTCAGCTGGAATGCCGCGGGTCTGGCAACCGGAGTATATTTTGCGCGGCTTGAGTCAGCACTCGGCACGCAAATGCAGAAGTTGCTGCTGTTGAAGTAGCAAGACCCGATGACTGCTTAAGAGCCGGAGATATCTCCGGCTCTTTTTTTTTGCTTGACTTCTTCTGAATTCCTTGTTACACTTGAGAGTCCAATCGGGAATGACACGATGGGAAGGCATTCAAAATGAACCACTTGAACACAATTCTCACACTCCTTGCATTGCTGGCATGCGGAGTCTATGCACAGTCTGCTCCTCCGTTAACGGTTGTGGTGGTCATCGATCAACTGCCTATCACTCTGATTGCGGACAACATGGACCTGTTCTCGGACGGAGGTTTCAAGCGGTTGGACAGCGACGGGGTGTTTTTCACGGAATGCCGGTACCGCCATGGAGTTTTGGAAACAGGTCCGGGACACGCAACAATTGCGACGGGCTGTGATCCGAAAACTCATGGCATAGTGGGGAACGGCTGGCGCAATCCGGACGGCTCGAATGAATACTGTGTTCAATGTGACGGCGTGCATCCGCTGCCCTCTACAGGAGGTGCAAACGTTGCAGGAACGTCCCATTGCCCTGAAAACATTCTGGTGGACGGCCTTTCAGATGCCTGGCGCAGCAAATTCGGGACAGAGGCAGGAATTTGGAGCATGTCCCTCAAGGACCGCGCTGCTATTGCAATGGGTGGGAAAAATCCCACTGGAGTGCTCTGGGCGAACGGTCTGGAAGGCGGATTCGAATCAAGTTCATATTACGGAGTCAGCATTCCGGAATGGTGTCGAGAGTACAACGAGGGAATTTCTCAGTACCAGAATCGAACGTGGGACAGATTCGGTATCAGCGAATACTACACCCGCTGTGATCCGGATAGCTCCGACTATGAACGGGGAGGAAACGTCGGGCTGTCCAACACGTTGCCGAAGGTCATGCCGGCCTTTGATACGTTGAAACTGAAGGAGTACGGAGCCGCGCTGAAATCGTCTCCCTTTGGCAACGAGTGGCTGTTCGGATTGGCAAAGACGTGCATTGCCGAGGAGAAGTTGGGGCAAGACGACATACCCGACTTGCTTTGGATTAGTTTTTCAAGTAACGACATCTGCGGTCATGTGTTCGGCTCGTTAAGTCATGAGACTTTGGACATGACGCTTCGCACCGATCAAGTGATCGCGGAGTTACTGACACTTCTGGATACCACAGTCGGCCGTGGGAACTACCTGTTTGCCTTGAGTGCTGACCACGGAGTGTGCCCGCCGTTTGAATCGACGCAAATTGCCGAGGGTCTTGGTGGCAGATTCTCTTTCAAGACGATGAAGGCGGATTTGAATCAAGCGCTGCAAAGTGACGTGGACGCGGAAGCGCACAGTTCCTCGGATTTTGTCGTTGAATTGGGAATTCCCGATGTTAACTTTGACCGGGACGCGATTCGGCAGGCGCAGCTTGAGTTGCGGGAGACGGCAACTCGGGCAGTGAACTGGCTGCGCGACCAGCCCGGAGTGGCGGACGTCGTGTTGACATTGACACGAGACGATGTGCTTGCGATTTCAGATTCCACGCTGCGCTCGCATGTTGCGAACAACTTCTATCCGGGCAGGTCAAGCGACGCCTATTTCCATCCGAAACCGTACTGGCAAAGCGACGGAACCACGTCGAATCACGGCTCATGCCACGACTACGATTTGCACGTGCCAATGTTTCTGATGGGTGGTTCATTCGGGTCGGGACGTTCTGCGGTGCTATGCGGGCCGGAGGATTTGGCGCCGACGCTGGGTGAAGCCGTCGGACTGACTTGGAAGGTGCCGCGTGACGGCAAAACGCTTCGAAAGTAGAGAAGAAAAAAAGGGTCACTCTTGCGGGTGACCCTTTCAATAGTCGCATTCAAAGCTATCTTGAATCGAACGCCGGTTTCAAGACTTTCGCAGCGAAGTCCTCAAGTTTCGTATTGGTGGTCGATTCCGTGTCTCGATGATAGGTGAGTAAACCTTTATTGAAACCATCGTACAGCTCAACGAACAGGTCCGCCGTGTTCGGAAGCACGCCACCTCCGACCACCCCCTTCTTCATGTCCTCGTATGTGAAATGCACGTACGGCAAGGCTTCCATTCCAAACGCCGCGGCAAGAATGCGCGCTGTCTCTTCTCCGGTCACGTCCCGCGGACCGAGGAGAAACTGCACATTTTTGCCGCTGAAATTGAGGGCTTTCAGCCGTTGGGCTGCATAATGCCCAATGTCGCCGGTCGAGATTAGCGGCCATGCCGCGTCTGGCGGACATGCAGCGCCATAAATCTTCATTCCTTTAATCATTCCCAGCGAACCGAGCAGATTCTCCATAAAGAAACCCGCGCGGACATGGAGCGTATTCAGGTCAGGAATGCCGTCAAGCTGCACTTCCATATAGTGCAGGCCGTTCACAGGACCGACTCCTTTAGGATTTTCGGCGCCGATGCTGCTTAAGGAGACAGTGTACTTCGTGCCGTTCGTCGCGATGGCATCGGCAATATTATCGGTGACTTCATCCTGAAATTTACGGAAATCCGACGCGGTGAAGTTCGGCGGAATCATGACATACGCAGCCTCGATATCCGCAAAGGCGCGCTTCACATCGTCAAGCACCTGCAAATCAGCGACACATGGCTCCGCGCCGAGGGCGCGCAGCGGCTCAAGCTTGTCGAGACTCCTGGCGACCACCCGTACCTGATAACCGTCCTTCAGAAGCTCAGTCGCCACGATGCCTCCGGTTCGTCCAGTGGCACCCAGAACACAATACTTCATAGCCGCTTCCTTTAGCTGACCGTCAGACCGAACGGATTGATGGGCTTACCGGTGACGCCGGTCAAAACAGTTTTGGTTTCGAGGTAGCTATCGAGCGTCTCCATTGCCATTTCGCGGCCGATTCCGGATTGCTTATAGCCGCCGAAAGGCAGACCGGGAAGCGCAGTTGCAGGTGTGTTGACAGTGACGATGCCGCTGTGCAATCCGCGGATGAACTTCGTCGCGCGCGGCATGCTCTCCGTGTACAATGTCGCGCAGAGCCCATACTTAACACCGTTAGCTTTGGCCAATGCGTCGTCGTCATTGGCGAATTTGGCGATAACAACAATCGGTCCGAAAATCTCTTCCTGCACACACAAATTGTCTTCCGGCAGATCAACGATAACTGTTGGAGCAAAGAAGCAACCCTTGTCGTAAACCCCGCCTTTCAACTGCTCACCGCCGCAGAGAATCCTTCCTCCGCCTTGTTTGGCCGCGTCAACGAATTTCTGCATAATCGGCAAACGGGACGGATGCGCAAGCGAGCCGATATGTGTTGACTTGTCAAGCGGATCACCCACCACGAGCGTCTTTGTCGCGGCAGCAAACTTCTCCACAAAAGCGTCATACAGTTTTTCATGGACATAAATGCGCGACCGCGCGTCGCAGGACTGTCCGGCTCCGTAGAAAATCGTGAACACGCTTGACAATACCGCGTCATTCAAGTTCGCGTCTTCGCATACGATGGCCGGAGACTTTCCTCCCAACTCTAGCATCACCCGTTTCATGTCGTTGGCGCACTCTTTCATGATCGCGCGGCCCGTATCCGTTCCGCCCGTGAATGAGATTTTGTTGACGCCTGGATGTTTCACCAAAGCGGCACCGGCACTCTCGCCTAATCCATGTACGAGATTGACCGTTCCTTCGGGACAGCCCGCTTCATGCAGAATCTCAACCAGTATATTCGCCGAGCACGGTGCGATTTCCGACGGCTTCAACACAACGGTACAGCCTGCGGCCAGTGCGGGCGCAAGCTTCCATGATTCGAGCATTATCGGATAATTCCACGGCGTAATCGCCCCGACGACTCCCACAGGCTCCTTCAAAGTGTATCCGAAAAACACCGGATGAATCGGCGGCACGCGGCCTTCAATCTTGCTGGCCGCTCCGGCGAAGTACTCGAAGTCCTCAATGGCCTGCTTGACTTCGCCCATGACATGCAGCATCGGTTTGCCCATGTTGCGCGCTTCGAGTTCGGCGATTTCCTTGGCTCGGGCGCTCAATAGTTCCGCGGCTTTGAACAGAATTTTGGTGCGCTGTGAAGCCGTCAAGCGTCCCCACTTGCCGTTCAGTGCGGAACGTGCGGCATTCACTGCCTTGTCAATATCAGCGGCATCGGAAAGCGGAATCATTCCCAGCGCTTCGCCTGTTGCAGGATTGCTCAATGCAAGCGTCTTCCCCGAAACCGCCGGAAGATGCTCGCCGTTAATAATGTTTGGAAAAAGTTTGTCTGACATCTGAAAAATTGAAAATGGAGAATAGAAAATTCAAAACTCGGAGCTGGACACTTAGCGGCCCTTGAATTGTGGTTTGCGTTTCTCGTTAAATGCGGCCACGCCTTCTCGATAGTCTTCGGTCTTGCCGAGGATGTCCTGCAGGTAGGCTTCATACTCAAGTGCCTCGTCGAGCGGCACGGCGGAAGCTTTGTTCAGCGCACGCTTCAAGGCTCCGATTGCCTTCGTGGGCGCATTTGCATATTTGACGGCAAGCTCCATTGTGAACGAGTCAAGCTTGTCGTGCTCAACAATCTCATCAACTAAGTTGAGTTTGAGCGCTTCGTCAGCCTTAATCGGACGACCCGTCGAGCAAATCTCAAATGCTTTATGATACCCCAACAAGCGCGGCAAGACCCACGTCGAACCGGAATCGGGCAGCAAGCCAACGTTGACGAATGCTTGCAGCATCGAAGATTGATCAGAAGCAATCCTGAGATCGCACGCCATCGCCAGCGACATTCCCGCTCCGGCGGCAACCCCATTCAATGCGCACAAAACGGGCTTTTCAAGCCCGCGAATCCGCAAGATATTCGGATTGTAATTGTAGCGCAAGGAATCCGCAAGATTGCGATTAGGATTGTCCTTGACTTCCTTCAAATCCTGCCCGCTGCAAAAAGCTTTGCCCGCGCCGGTCAGAATCACACTTCGGATATCATCATCCTTAGCGGCATTCTTAAAAGCATCGGCCAGCTCTTTGTGCATCTGCTCGTTGAACGCGTTAAAGCGGTCAGGACGATTTAGCGTTATCTTCAGAACGGCGTCTGTGCGCTCGTAGAGGATTGTTTCGTACATTTATTATTCAACTCCTGAATGTAGCAATATCGCGTCGATTTCTCCAATCAGCACTACGAACGCGCTCATAACTTTTGCATATAGCACAAGTAGAGTCTCATCTGTTTCGTGTTGCGCAGCATTGAGTAGATGGCTCGCTGTTCGAAGGCAAAATATCGGCCCTTCCCCACTATCCCCATCAAAAAGCCTTTTACAACTTCCGTATTCCGATTGGCGGACATTATACAATGAAATAAAGAAAGTCGCAAATTCGCTTTTATGTGATTGAAGAGATTCCGTTATTTGAATAATCGTCGTCTCGACTAGTGCATTCATCACGGAGTCTCTATCATTCTTTAATGAAGAACGGAAAATGCTCCTGTCGGCAAGGCTCAGGAACGCCACCAAATATTCAAAGAAGATAGTTTCTTCCTGCTTCTTAGTGACTTCCTGGTCTTTCTTAAATTGCAACACAGCTAACTGTGTAGCAGCCATCGCATTCGGGATAATCCGCTCCGAAAGCACCTTGGATAAGTGACTAAAGTCTCCATTCCATGTCCTTGCTTGCCTCCCGAATAGACTCTTTATGCGTCTCCAAAACATCTTATCTTCCTCTACGACGTCCTATTTCCCCGTAAACTTAGCAGGTCTCTTTTCAATAAACGCTTTCATGCCTTCCTTTTGATCTTCAGTGGCAAAAAGCAGATAAAAATTCTTGCGTTCAAACTCAAGGCCGCCGGTCAGGAAGGACTCGTAGTTCTTCAGTACAGCCTCTTTGGCCAATCGCACCGCGATGGGCGACATCTGCGCGATTTCGCGTGCGAGTTTCTGAGCCTCAGTCAGATACACTTCGATCGGGACGACGCGATTGACCAAGCCCCACGCTTCGGCCTGCTTCGCGCCGATGAATTTTCCGGTCAACACCATCTCCATCGCGCGCGCTTTGCCGACGGTGCGCGTCAGCCGCTGTGTGCCGCCCGCGCCGGGCATGACTCCGATTTTGATCTCGGGCTGACCGAATTGCGCGGTTTCGCTCGCGATGACCATATCGCAATGCATCATCAACTCGCATCCGCCGCCGAGCGCAAAACCCGACACCGCCGCGATAATCGGCTTCTTGATTTTGCGAATGCGATCCCATTTGGCAAATTGATCGCGCCGCAGCATTTCAGTGGAGTCGGCGTCGGCCATTTCCATAATATCCGCACCTGCTGCAAACGCGCGCGAATCGCCCGTCAACACAATCGCGCGAATTTCATCATCGTTGTCAAGCAGCTCAAGCGTGGCCACAAGCTCATCCATCAGCGCCATATTGAGCGCATTAAGCTGCTTCGGACGATTCAGGAAAACGGTGGCAACGTGCCCGTCGCGCTCAAGTTTCAGGTATTGGAGATCACTCATATCTTATTTCTTCTTCAAACTTTCGCGCACTTTCTTGTAGTCGGGTTTGCGCTTGGAATTGAAGGCCGTGACGGCTTCGCGGACCTCGGGGGAATTCGCGTGGATCCCAAGCCAGTCGCGCGCGTGGTTGATCGTCTGCGACCACGACGCATCGCGCCAGTAGTTCAGCTGTGTTTTCAAATAGCGCACACACTCGGGCAATTTGTTCTCAAGCTTTGTGGCCATTTCATCGATTGCCTTATCGAGCTCCGCTCGCGGCACCACCTGATTTACCAAACCCCATTCGAGGGCTTTCTTCGCCGGAATCTCTTCACACAAAAAGAGAATTTCCCGCGCGCGCCGGTCCCCGACAATTATCGGCAGAAACTGCGAAGCTCCTGCAGCGGCAACGGAACCGTGCGCCGCGCCGACTTGACGAATGTAAATATCGTCACACGCAATGGCGAGATCGCAACTAATGTTAAATTCATTTCCGCCGCCAACCACGATGCCGTTCAAACGCGCGATTGAGGGCTTACCCAGATTGCGCAGCTTGTCGTGCGCATCGATGAACGCGCCCATCCACTTCCAGTAGTCCTGCGGTCGGTCGAGAAATTGGAGCTGCTCATTCAAGTCAGCTCCCGTGCAAAATGCGCGGTCGCCCTTGCCCGTCAAAATCAAAACGGCGATCTCATCATCGAACGAAACGTCGTCGAACGCTTCGCACAACTCCTTCAGCATCGGATAGTGGACACAGTTGAGCTTGTCGGGACGGTTGAAGGTGACAGTCGCGCGCGCGCCCTTCTTCTCGTAGGTGATAAACTCGAACTTGAAGCTGTCGGCAGGTCTCGATTCGAAATTCTTTTTCATGCGCGCGGATCCGTTTCCGCCGTCTGAAACTCGACGAGTCCCTTGGCAAAGCTCATCAGATTCGCACCCGCTTCGGCCATCTCCGGCGATTTCATGCCAGCCTTGAATGAGTCTTTGTCTGCAAAAGAGAGCACCGCCATCATGTAGTATGGCGCAGGCGCATCCTTGCCCGGCCAAAACTTGTTGGCTTGCACGCTCACGAGTCCGGGGACCTTCTTGATGAGCGGAATGTGTGTCTCCCAATAAGCTTTGTCAAACGCTTCCACGTCCTGAGGATGCTTGTAGAATGCAATGAAGTTGATCATCGTGAACTTTTTCTATTTTCTATTTGCAATTTTCTATTTCTTGAGTTCCCACAGGTGGTCTTCGATCCCCCAGCCGCCGGAACCAGAGCCCCAGTCGGGGTATGCACGGCGATGCAGTTCCTTGAGTTTGTCACTCGAAAGCACAACTTGGTGCACTTCGCCCTCGCCGATTAACCGCTCGCCATGAAAGGCTTTTACTTCACAGAAGAGATAATTGCCGTGCAGGCGCGTACATTCGGCCATAAACAGCAGCTCCTGCCCGATACCGGCGGGATTGTGATGGCGGACGAACACACCCGTCCCGATGCCGTCTTCGCCATAGTCGAGATGGGGCTCCAGCACAAGCCGGCTAACATACTCGGAATGATAGGTCAGCCAGTAGGTCGAGTAGAAGGGGTGCAGGGGCCGCCCCTCGAAATAGACGGTCATGCGCGACTCGACAATGAAGCGATATTCGGCCCGGCTGCCGACGGTAAGAGTTGGTTTCAACGGAGCTTACGAGGAGGTAAGACAGGATTTTTCAAGTTGTTAAGTATAGGCTTTTTCGGTCAAATTTGCAACTCAAAAGTAGTTGCGGCGAGAATCGGAAAGTGCTATCTTACGGTGCGTTCAAAAGGAGAAGCACATGAATTCGTTAATTGTATTGTTGTTCTTACTTACAAGCACGGCGTATTCGCAGTGCATGGATTCACTCTGGATATCGAGTCCGGGAACTCAGAACTCGGATCAAGGCACTGGCGTTGCATTAGCCAACGACGGAATGGTTGTGGCCTGCGGATATGTTGATGTAACGGGAATCACGCAAGGGTTTGGCTGGCTTTCAAAGGTCAATCCTGCAACCGGCGAAGCAACTTGGAGTCATCAGTATTCCGGCGGCTCGCAGAGTATCTTAACCGATATCGCTCGCACCAACGACGGCGGATTTATCTGCGGCGGTTGGGCCAGAAATCCTGCCAACAACGATCAGAACTATTGGCTCTTGCGAGTGAACCCGGATGGTGACAGCATTTGGTCACGCACCTACGGACACGAGTTTGCAAATCAGGCCACAAGCGTAAACGTGGCTCCCGACGGTGGCTTCGTGATCGCAGGTCGCTCGCATTCCCTTCCTGGCGGAGCAGGTGGTCACGACTGGTGGGTATTGAAAACGAATTCAAACGGCGACAGTCTGTGGTCTGCGCGCGTCGGCAGTTTTGATGAAGACACGGCCTATGATATGATCGTGACCGCCGGAAACAACTATCTTGTCGGTGGCCGCAGTGTTCTTGACAGCACAGGCGCCGCGCGCATGGCGCTCTTCGGACCAACGGGGACTTTATTGTGGGACCACCTCTACGAGTTTGACGCGAATGTCGAAATTCACGGCTTGTTTCAAGGTTCGTCAGGATTGGGATATGTCGCTTGCGGCGCCCAACACGGCTTAAACCAGAACAACGACGTTATGCTGATGGAAACTGATGATTCCGGCAATCTCCTCTGGCATAGAAAATTTGAGTTTGACATTCCCGGCGCCGCGGTTGCCAACACAATTCTTCCCGACGGTCATGACGGTTACTATCTTATCGGCCACGCTCAGCGCGTCAGCACAACGGACAATGACGTCTTCGTGCTGCATGTCTCTTCCTGCGGCGACAGCGTCGGCATAAAGTGGGTGGGCAACGCTGTCAGTGAAGAAGCCGCTCGCGCGGTGATCACTTCGTTTGACGAGATTATCACGTCAGGAGTAGCTGTTTTGCCGGGCAACCAGCGCGAAATCCTGCTCTATGGTCTGTCCAATGACTTCTGCAACATGCCCCCCTGCAGCTTCACGCGCATAACGCCCCGGGACAGCACGATGCCGGATTTGGATTTTCCTTTCGTCATGAATTGGAGGGCATCACACGATCCTGAAGGCGCGCCGATTCAATATACTTTTCATATCGAATCAACGTATCCCGAAGACTTCTTTATTTCTCCTCACGACACCGTCACGACGGATACCTTTTACCATCTTGAACTGATGGTCCCCCTTTCCCCACTTGACGAAGTCTTTGAATTCCGCTGGCGCGTGTGGGCAACGGACGGCATCAACACGGTAGAAGCCAGCAACGGCGAGGGCTTCTTCCAGCTCGATATCATCATGGATGCGGACGACAATCTGCTGACTCCAAACGATTTCACTCTTTCAGCCTATCCAAATCCGTTCAATCCGACCACTACACTGAATTTCACTCTCTCGCAATCGTCACACGTACAACTCGATCTGTTTGACATACAGGGCCGCTTGGTCACATCACTTGCAAATGAAATCATGACCGCCGGATCACACAACGTCTCTGTTGATGGATCAGGATTGGCAAGTGGAATTTATTTTGCAAAACTTCAGGCGGGCGCGCAAGCGCGCACTGCCAAGTTGGTGATGATGAAATAGCCGCTTTTCCCCAGAAACATAAAGAAGGCGCACTCACAAGGTGCGCCTTTTCGGATTTCCCCCCAGTCCTCTGGGGGGATAAAGGGGGGTAAACTGTTTAGCAATACACAACGGTCAACAATTCTACGATTCTGTCAAACTCACTTCTAAATTCTTTATCAAATTCTTCCCGCTTCGGTGCGAACCCTGCTTCACCAAGCGACGTCACGAACTCGCGGTGCGATCTTCCTCCTCGATAGTCCGGCTCACGTGGCGGCTGCAACAGATAGCGCGAAATCAGATCCACGTCGCCCGCAATATTGAGAACGGCGTGGTAAAAAACCAAATCGCGATTGCGATAAATCGCGGTTCCGGCAATCTTCTTTTCACCTAAAGCAATATCCGAAATCCCACGATGTGCCAATCCATTTACACCAATTCGCGCAAACGCGTCGCACACCGCCTTGTTGAATAACACAAAATAATCCTTCGACTGAATCTGTTTGCGGCCATACAGCGCGCACGACAGGCACCACATCTCAGGTGACAGCACAACAGAACACCCGCCCGTTTTCCGCTTGTAAACCTGAACGCCGTCCGCAAGAATTGCTTCGGCATTCAGCTCCAGCTCACTCTTCGATCCGCTCCCAATCACCACACAAGTCTGACCCGGCACCCACAGCAGGAAACGCCCGGCGCTGTCGTCAGGCGCTAACAAGTCATGATCAACTAAACTGTAATCTTTTATTTCCATGTCTCGCCGAGCGGGGATTAAGCGAAGTGCTTGAAAAGCACGTAGCGGTTCCCCGCCGGAACCCGCTATTTCAACAACACCATCTTCTGTGTCTTTACCAAATTCCCCGCCGACAACCGAGCAAAATAAATCCCGCTCGGCAATGCTGCGCCGTCAAAACCGAACTCGTGATGCCCGCCGCTCATCTGCTCATCCAACAGCGTCTGTACCTGCCGCCCGTTCAAATCATACACCACCAATTTCGCCCGCCCCGCCTTCGGCAAATCAAACGCAATCATCGTCGTCGGATTGAACGGATTCGGATAGGCCAAGAGAGTCAACTCGCTTGGTAACCCAGATCGAACATGATCAGCATCCGTGTAAATCGGGTCGCCAAAACGGTAGATGCGCAACTCACTGCCATAGCGCACGACGAGACGGCGGTAGTCACGATCATAACGACTTACAACCTTGATTTCGTCCCAGCCCGTTTCAAAGTTTGATGTCTGCCCCCAAAACTGGAAAGTAAGCGGATCATAAATGTGCAAAAGAGAGAACTGCGGCTCCGCCAATAGCAACTCCTCGCCAGCCGAATCTGCGATAACATCACTGAGAGTGGCGTACTCATATGAAGTTGAACGCCGCCACAACGGATACTCTGAACCGTCGGTAAATGCCTTAAGTGAGTCATTTGTCTTCATTACAACAAGTGCTGCGCCACTGGAGTCGTCCCAAGTGCATAGCATTTTAATCGAACTCAAAACCATGGATTCCGCTATGTCCCATTGTTCTGACATTTCCACTGTATCACCGACAAAAACGATCTTATCCATTGTCCCGTTGCTTTGTATCCCAACGAAATACAATTGATAGCTGTGCTGCGATGAGAAGGCTAGCGCATAGTCTGACGAAAGTTGTATTGAAGCTCCGGTACCGAGAAGATTCGGACTAAGCCGATGCGGCGTATGATCTTCGCCACTGGACGAGAACCACTTCCTCATAACTGGCAGAGACACAAGGGCCTGGGGGTAGGCAGGGAAAACGGCAAGATTAAGAATCGAGTGGTGGCATAAGCACACTTGCCCCGGAACCCACCAAGGGCGGTCACAAAAGTTAGCCCAATCAACGTTATAAATCACTCGTTGGCGAGCAAAGTCATATACTGACACACAGCATGTACCTTTAGCAAGCTCACATGTCTCATGATAAGATGACGTAACAACACAACGAATCGAGTCACTTGGACCCATTACAAACTCAACAGATCTCGGATTGCCGTTCATTTCAGCCCAAGTGCCAGTTTGAAATGTATCGGTTGCTCCTACTGATGCGTATCCACAGATAAAATAGCAGGAGGAGTCCCAAGACTCATTCACAGGCCCGGCTCCAAATACCCATGCGTAGTCATCCCCACCGGTCAGAACGACATCCCAAACATCCGGGATCTCCGGCAACTGAATCGTCTCTTCCAATATCAACGGAACTTCGTTTCCAAAGAGCGGCGCGGCATAGGCCGCCAGCAAACATCCGAGAATCGCAATCGTCCCTTTCACGTCGCACCTCCGGATAAAGATTAAATTCTATTCTATTTCAGGCAACCACGGTTTCAGCGCGGCCTCAAGTTGTGGAAGATCGTGGAGAACAGTGTCCCAAACAATATCCAAATCAATGTCAAAGTAGTTGTGCACGATGCGATGCCGCATACCGATCATCGCTTGCCAATCGATCATTGAGACACGCGCCTTAAAAGAATCTGATAATTGATTTGCCGCCTCCCCCACAATCTGGATATTATGCACAAGCGAATCTTGAACTGATATGCGACGCATAACCTCCGGCGACGAATCCTCGCTCAAGATTAGTCGGATTCTCTCGCAAGCCGTCAAAATATCCTTGACGTATGCTAAGTCGTCTTTACGCGACATAAACGGTCCGATAGTTTGACAATACTTCACGCTTTCTAATCGTATTACTGCTACCCTCAATTTCTTTCCGTAAAACGACGTCAACATCACGATTGAAAAGCAGTCGCAGTTCATAAATCAGTCGGCCGTACTTAAACAGACCAAATCCCTTTTGTGTGGCAAGCGAGATCATCACATCCACATCGCTTTCCGGCCCGAAATCATCGCGTAACACGGAACCAAAGAGTGCGAACTCGATGATGCCGTGTTTCTTGCAGAACTCAACGATCTTCTCTTTGTCTATGGGAATGCGTGGTTCGTTGTTCATGGCTTAGAGCATCAGCATATTGGTCGGGTCGGCCAGCATCGTGACCAAGTCGTTGACGAATCTTGCGCTGTCGCCTCCGTCCACGATTCTATGGTCGAACGACAAACTCAGCGGCTGAATCCAACCTTTGACGATTTGATCGTTCAGGATGACGGGCTTCTGCGTGATGCGGCCTGTGCCTAAAATCGCGACTTCGGGATAGTTGATAACGGGAACACCGAAGTTGCCGTTCAAACTGCCGTAGTTCGTGATCGTGAACGTGCCGTCACGGATCTCGTCAATGGTCAATTTGCGTTCGCGGGCGCGTGTAGAGAGATCCTCGATTTCGCGCGCGAGCTGCAAGATTCCCTTCTGGTCGGCGTTCTTGATATTCGGAACGACCAATCCGTCCGGCGTATCCACCGCCAAACCGATGTTGTAATATTTCTTGTACACCACACGATTACGGTCGAGATCAAGCGTCGCGTTCAATTTTTTGTGCTTCCGCAATGCGACACAGACGGCCTTGATAATGAACGGCAGATAGGAAAGTTTGACGCCCTCCTTTTCAAGCTCCTTGTTCTTCTGATTGCGCAGTGCGACAAGCTTCGAGACTTCCACTTCGTCGAGCGACGTGGCGTGCGGCGCGGTGTATTTCGACTGCGACATACGGTTAGCAATCGTCTTGCGCAGTTGCGTCAGCTCCTCAATTTCCACCGTCCCGGGGAATTCTCCCGGAATCGCGGCGGGAATAACTTTCGGAGCGGACACGCTCACGCCGTTGGCAACCATCGGTCGCGTTTGTGCCGGAGTAGCGACAGCCGTTCCACCCGATGCCGCGGCTTCGATGTCGTTCTTCATCACACGACCGCCGGGACCTGTTCCGCGCACTCTGTTGATATCAACGCCCATATCTGCGGCCATCTTGCGCGCAACGGGAGTCGCGATAACTTTATCCGTCGTGCGCACGTCGGCGGGCACAACTTCGGGTCGGCCTTCGTTCGTGGAAGGCAGAATGTCGTTGCCGACCGGAATTTGTCCCACAACACCGTACATGCCGTCTTCATCGGTGGACGCGGTCTTCTCGTGGGCGAGCGTCGGCGACACGTGGCGCGTCGTGTCGTTCTCGTGATAGGCTTCCGTCGGCGGCGGCGTGGTGAAGGAAACCTCTTCATTCTTGCCCGTGATCACCGCGATGACTTGACCGACGTGCACGATTTCATCCACCTTGCCGTTGGTCTGCGCAAGCTTGCCGGTTTGCGGGACGGGAATGTCGGTCACAACTTTGTCAGTCTCGACCTTTAGCAACGGATCGCCCTCTTTGACCATGTCGCCGGGCTTGTGATACCACTCGAGAATTTTTCCTTCGTGAATGCCTTCCCCGATATCCGGGAAGAGAAAATTAAAGGCCATGTATTTTGTCTCCCTGTTAAATCTGATAATCCGCGAGCCTGCGGCAGTAGTAGTGCACGCGCTCGGGAGTCGGGCAATAGAGATCTTCCGAGCGCGGAAGCGGCGGAATCGTGTCGTTGCCGCACAAGCGCATCGGCGGCGCTTCGAGATACTCGAAGCATTTTTCATTGGCGAGTGCGATCAACTCCGCCGCGACACCGAAACTCTTCGGGCCTTCCTGCACGACGAGCAAGCGTCCGGTTTTCTTGATAGAATTGACAATCGTATCCCAATCGAGCGGATAGATCGAACGCAAATCAATCAACTCGATGTTGATGTGATCCTTTTCGAGATACTCGAGCGACTTGCGGCAGACGTGCATCATCGCGCCCCACGACAACACGGTCATGTCGCGGCCCTCTTTTTCCACTTTGGCTTTGCCGATGGGAATGCGATAGAGTCCGTCGGGCACTTCCTGCTTCATCGCGCGATAGAGCCGCTTCGGCTCTTGGAAAATCACCGGATCGTTGTCTTCAATCGCGGAAATCATCAAGCCTTTCGCGTCATACGGTGTCGAGGGAATCACGACCTTGAGGCCGGGGATATGAGCGTACATCGCTTCCATCGCTTCCGAGTGCATTTCGAGCGCCTTCACACCGCCGCCATAAGGAAAACGAATCACGGCGGGAATGTGACGCTGACCGCGCGTGCGGTAGCGATAGCGCGAAATGTGCGTGATGATTTGATTCATCGCGGGATAAACGAAGCCGTCGAACTGCATTTCGGCGACGGGACGCAAGCCCATCACCGACATGCCGATGCACGCGCCGATGATGGAGGATTCGGCGAGCGGCGTATCAAACACGCGCTTGACGCCGTGCTTCTTTTGCAAATGTTCAGTCACGCGAAACACGCCGCCTTCGACGCCGACGTCTTCGCCAAAGCAAAGCACAGACGGGTCATCGGCCAGCTTCACATCGAGCGCATTTTGCAGCGCCTGCACCATAGTCATTACGGGCATTGGATTGCTCCTATTTGAAAATAATTTTGAAAATCAATTGAAGACTTTGCGAAAACTATCTCGCCATTAGTTCCCTGCCACAGTGATAGTACCAGTCGTGCCGCGAATGGCGATTGCGCCGTCGCCGCTTCCGAGTGTTCCGGTTACTGAAGTTGGAGTTATAACCGGGTTTCGCAAGTCAAGTCCGTTCACGGTGACTGTGCCTACGATTACTTGTGCAGAGAAATATGCGGAAATTGTGTTAGGGATTTGAACGTTTGTAGTTCCGTTTACGACTGTGACTTCGCACAAGTTCAGTTCGGAGTATTGCGTCGAGACATTTGTCGTGCCGTTCGATAGTTCAGTAAGAATTGACCCTTGAACGTCATAGAGTCCGATACTACCGTTCGCCAAATCCACCTCTGCGGACGGCCTTCCAGACGTTACTGGCCCGAGTGTTCGAATAAGCACTTCACCGTTAGCTTGCCTGACCAAAACGCTTAAATTCTCGGGCACAGTAATTTTGTAATTAACGTTGTATTCGCAACCTTCAGTGTAAACTGGCTGCACCGTCGTGACCCAAAATTGATTGTTGGCCTCTTGGATATGAACACTTAGTTCGGTCAAATGCGTGTCAGCGCTTTGTTGGCTCACGGAATATACAATTCGTTCACCTAAGACCACTATTGAATCGCTATCGGAAACACCGGTTATATCGACAATTCCATTTATTGCCTCAACCGTCAAATGCGATTGCGAAGTTATCCGCGCGCGAATGTCGATTTCGGACGTCGCGGTGAATCTGGCGTCCGAATCTTCATCGTCTTTGCAAGAGATTGAGACAAGTGAAAGGACAACCAATATCAGCACCGCGAATCGGCGCCACATTTTTCGGCGGAAAGTTGCTGTCATAATTAGGTTATGCAATGAAATAGTGAATATGGATGGTCGAGACGATCGCGATCCACTCAGTTTCATTCAGTGGGTTCGTTCTGATTCCCCCTCGCTTTAGCGGGGGGGTTAGGGGGGGTCTCCGCGATCACAGTTTGTATGCGTTCAAGAACCCCACTAATATTCTGCAATACGGCCAAGTTGCCGAATCTCAGTACGCGATAGCCACGCTCTTGAAACCACGCGGTCCGACGCGCATCATGCTCAATCTGTTCGTCTGTCGCGTGAGTTGGCCCGTCCACTTCAAGAATAAGCCGGTAGTCCGGCAGGACGAAGTCTGCGATAAACGGACCAATCGTCATCTGCCGCCGCGCCTTTGTTCCGAGTTTTCCCGCGCGCAGATGCCGCCACAGTGCATTCTCTGCGGCTGTTGACTCGTTGCGCATGGCACGAGCACGCTGAAAATTCTCTTTAGGAATGTTCTGCCATCTGGGCATCTCTACCCCCCTACCGTCCCCCCGCTAAAGCGAGGGGAGACCTGATTCTGATTCCCCCTCGCTTTAGCGGGGGGGTTAGGGGGGGTCAAATCACCCCCTCCGACTTTGCCACGCCAAAAACGCTTCGAGATCCGCTTTTTGCTCTTCAAGCGAGTTGGTGAGCGATTCGTATTGGTTCTCAAACAGTTCGGGGATCGGATTGGGTCCAAGGTTAACGACGTGCTGGACGACTGTGTCCACTTTGGCGGCGCACTCTTCTTCCCATGCCGTTTCCTTCGCGTCGTTCCAAAGCCCCTTGTCCGCCAGATACTTTCTGACGCGAATCAGCGGATCGCGCGGCTCCCAGATTTTTTCTTCCTCGCTCGTGCGGTACTTGGTCGGGTCGTCGCTCGTCGTGTGCGCACCCATGCGGTAGGTCAAGCCTTCAATCAGCACGGGGCCGTTGCCTGCGCGGGCATAGTCCACCGCTTCCTTGGTGGCGCGATAGACTGCGAACAAGTCGTTGCCGTCCACCTGAATTCCGGGGATGCCGAAACCGACAGCCTTTTGCGCAATCGTGGCAGCTTTGGTTTGCATTTCGCGCGGGACGCTGATGGCGTACTGGTTGTTGTTGCAGAAGAACACACACGGGCAGGTGAACACGGCGGCCCAGTTCAAGCCTTCGGAGAAATCGCCTTCCGACGTGCCACCGTCACCGAAGTAGCAGAGCACGACTTGGTCGAGCCCCTTGTAGTTTATTGCGTGGCCGATTCCCGCCGCGTGGGGAATCTGTGATGAGATGGGCACCGAGGTCGGCAAGCTGTTGACACCTTCGGGCATGACCGCACCGGATTCGAGGCCTAAGTACCACTTGTACAGGGTTTCGACCGGCCAGCCGTGCCACATGTATGCACCGATTTCGCGGAACGCCGGGACCAGCCAATCGTCTTTGCGCAGGGCCATCGCCGAACCGACCGCGCAGGCTTCCTGTCCTCGATTAACGGGCAGCGTGTAGAGCTTGCCTTGCCGCTGAAGGTTGACGGCCTTGAGATCGACAATGCGAGCATAACGCATCATCTTGTAGCCTTCGACCAGCAACTCGTCATCAATGTCCGGCATCCACTCGGGGTGAATGACCTTGCCGTTCGGGTCCACGACTTCGAGCTTTTTGCCCGAGGTTGCCTCGAAAGCTTCGAACAAGGAGGACGAACCTTTCCCCACGATGTGTCCATTTGTTTTGTCGTTCTTCTTCGCCTTGGTTTCCGTCGCCATGACAAATCCTTTTATTTGAATTATTTATCTGAAATCAATTTGAGGGCAAATCGCGAACCTGCCCGAAACAGTCAATATACAGTTTTTGCTCAGGATAGCAAGAGTGATATTGATATGTTTTGATGTGCGTTAATTTGATGTTGAAATATATAAGTGGACTTGTCCGAAGGAGAAGGAACCGAGCGGTTATTCGCGAATAGCCGTCACAAAGAAAAACCTACTTGATTCCCCGTCTAACGGCAAAACTGCTACAGTATCGGAAGTTGATACTGCAAGCGTGTAGAGCTCCTCTGGCAATGCCGCATCAACGCTACACCACAGGCGGTAAGAAGTCGCGTTTCGCGCTTGACGCCAGCTAAGGTACAGCGAATCACTCACGGCGACAATTGCCAACCCTTGCGGACGCGGCGGCCCGGCTAAAGCAAGCGCGTCAGACACGTCGAGCACGGTTAGCTTGTAGTAGTCCGCTACATACGCAACTGTATCAATGAGAACGACATCCTCAGCTGAATTGCCTGATTCATACATGCCGATTAACTGCGGCGATTCGGGAATACTAACATCCCAAAAGCGTACGCCACCTGCGCGGGAACAGGTCATGAGGATGTTGTCTTGCAATTCAAGTTGCCGCGTTTCTCCTTCGATTGGAATGGAATTAATCAATACTGGGTTGGACAGATCAGTTGCATCTATTACCTTCAACCCAGCAGTGTTTGAAGCCGAGTAGATAATCCCTCCCCGCTTCCTTACATCCCACGAAGGCGTGGGGGTATAACCGATTGTCTGCCATTCTACATTCTCAAGAATGTTTATTCCGTTTGCACTAACCACCATTATCGAATCATATACTTCAAGATTTTTGACGTTATCCAACTCTCGATACCTATTCTGACCGAATTGATTTTCGCCATAGATTCCGTCTGTACACCCTACAACACCAGGAGCCGCGCACTCTGGCCAGCCATCCGGCTCCCCTCTGCCAAGGAAAATCGGAGCTAACGGGCTGGACATATCATAGACCCAATAATCGTCATCGCTTGCCACATAGCCGCGTCCGTTGGCGATACACGTCTCATAGCTTCCGCCAGGATCGAAGGCACGCCCAACAAGGAGAGGGTGCAAGGGGTCGGCGATACTCCATATGCCAGACGGTCCACCAGTACCACCGACATAAAGAAGTGAATCCAACATGGCAAAGTTCAATCCCGGTCCGGGACTCTGAATCCGATTGATTTCAATTGCACTATCGGGTGACGTTACGTCATACTCGAAAACTGCATAACCGGGATACAGTTGGGGTACGTACACGATATTATTGTGCACATCAAACAGAGCAGTTGCACCGTATGCGCGGAAGTTTCCAATGCTGTCCGGACTCAGTGGATCACTCAAATCGAGAATAGAAATATGAGTGAAACCCGAGGGATAGTTGAAGCGCACATACGCACGATCGCCTTCCAATCGCATCGACCGACAGTTTCCCGGAAACGAGAAGAACCAATGAAGCGTTATGTTCGAATCAGTAACGGAAAAAAGTTGAAGCCCATCTCGGCATAGAGCAAGCTCGTAGTCTCCAATCGATTGAATATCAATAGGATTCTCGGGAAGGCTGAAAGTATCTATTAATGTGAATCCTGAATTCGGACTTGCTGAATAAATTCCGATTGTATTGAATGGAGACCTCGCAATCGCAACATGATTTAGGCATCCTGCTACAAATGAAACACCTATCATACTCAAAGTAGGTATGATTGTGAAGGGATCATCATTTAGTAGATCATATGCACTTAGAGCCGCATTGGGATAGCGAGTCATGAACAAAATGTCACCCCAAATATCAAATCGATCTCCGGACCGGTCGACATAGTCAATAAATGTTGGATTCGCTGGATCGGACACATCGACTGCATACATGCGATCATTCGTAATGTATTCCGAGCCTGCGAAGAAAATACGGTTATCGTGACACTTAATCTGCGTTGAAACATTCCAAATAGGGAATTGGCCGAGTTCTTGCGGCTCCTGAGGATTCGAGTTATCCATAAGCACAATACCTGTAGTATTTGAGGTTGCAACGGCTAACAAGTCTCCATCTAAACATTCGACGCCTACGGGGCTTGTCCAGAGATTCACTTCCCCTATCTTCCTTACATTCAAACTATCCTGCCCAAACAAAGAGAGCGGGCACACAAGCCCGCTCAAAAGCAGTATTGACAATAGGTTATTGTAGGCGATACGCATGCTCGAATCCTCGGAACTTTGGTGAGCAGTTATCAGTCGTTCTTCAATTTACACTCGGAATCTCCCTTTGTCAAGCTACTGCCGCCAGCTTGCTGAATCCTGCCTGAGCCGTTCCAATTCCCCCCAGTGCTTGTCAATCGCCGTGCGCCCTTCGGGGGTCAGGCTGACGAGCGTATTCGGTTTCTTGCCGAGGAAGCGCTTTTCAATCGTAATCAGCCCGCCCGCTTCGAGCTTGGACAGGTGGCTCGACAGATTGCCCTTCGAGAGTCCGGTCAGACTGGCCAGATAGAGAAAGTCCGCCGAGGTGCAGGCCGCGAGCGCCGTGAGTATGGCGAGCCTGGACGAATCATGCACGAGCCGGTCGAGTTCGGCAATCTGCTTAAACGGTTCGGACATCTTCGGCCGCCTTTCCGCCAAGAGTGCGCGACAGCAGCAGATGATCACACAGCCCGCCCACGATCATCGCGCAGCCAGCCAGCGTCCATGTCACAAATCCCCGTTCCAGCAGCAGCGAACCTTCAGGCCACTCCATGAAGCCGAGCATGAGATTCACGGCGATCATGGTCAGCGCAATCCACAGATAGTGTGCGCGCCACTTTCGCCCCACCATCCAGAATTGCACCAAAAACCACAGCGCGAACATGATCGGCATGATGAACGGCCGTGTCTCGAGCCACTTGTCCGCGGCAAATCCCAGCAGCAGCGCGGGAATGGCCAACAGGCTCCACGCCGTTGGACCGTAGCTGCGTTTGGCTCCGACGACCATACCGAAACGGCGCATGTAATACCGCGAGGCGCCCACGAATCCGATCAGTCCCACGGGCAAGACGACCGCCAAAATCAGCGCAGTTGGAACCAGTTCCGCGCTTTCGGCCGCAATGAAGAAGCACACGACTCCCCAGATGACCCAACGGAGTCCGTGCAGTTCGTAATACTGCTCGGTTACGAATCTGACCTGTTCCAAGTTTGCCATAGCCACCTCCTTTTTAGTTTGCATTGCAAACTTGTTTGTAATATAGTCTCAGGAAAACCAAAAAGCAAGTGCGATCGGATTATATTTTACAGTTATTTACGGCGAATCAGTCCTAATTTTGAGGCAGAGGTTCCTCCCGAGTTCCGGCCGGGTTGCGCCAAGCCTTAACCCGGCTCGGCGAGGTCTCCGGCATCCTCCCTCCCACCACCAAAAACAAACGCGGCGACCTTTTCAGGCCGCCGCGCCAGCGTAAGCGGGTGCTTAACACGCACCTATTTGAAGCTGCCGTTGATAATCGGGAATACGGGGAACCAGCCGCCCTTTCTGATAATGTTGATCAGGCCGAGTTGGATGCCGTTGGCGGATTGCGCCCAATTCACAAGCCCGAACTGCAGTCCGACCATCTGATTGGTCTCGTTGTAGATGCCGTATTGCAGACCGGTGAAGGTGCCACCCTTGTCAATGTTCACATAGCCCCACTGAATTCCGGCTCCGCCCTGTCCAGCCAGGTTCACCGCGCCCCACTGAATGCCCTGCATTTTGCCGGAGGCGTGATTGGCAATACCGAAGTCAATTCCGGTCACGTCGGCATTCTTGCCGTAGATGATATTCCAGCGCAGCCCCGTGATGGACTCGCTCGACTTGAAAATCTGGATGGGTGTGACGAGCGCAAGGTTAATGGGTTTGTCGCCGGCGAAGAGCTGCGTCGTGCACGGCACGAGTAGACTTAACAGAATGGCGGTCAGTATGAGTTTCTTCATTTCATTTCCTTATTGATGTTCTAAATTGGTAATGAAGCGAAGTTACGCAAAATTTTCCTAAACTTCAAGGCGACGCGCAGCTCAGCATGACGCTCACGGCTCCGCACGAATGAAAAACACTCGTGCCGCTCCGTCAGGAAGCAATACGGTTGCCGCAGTCGCGTTTGTGCTCAATTCCAAACTATAATCCTCCGGAGCAGCGTCCGCGAAGGCGCTCGACCAAAGCGTGTATTGCACGGCACCGGAGACGGCCTGCCATCTGAAGGAGAGCGAGTCGCCGATGCGCGTGACGGTCAAAGCCTGCGGGGCGGCGAGTTGATTGGCGTTTTCAAACGCGTTGTGAACCGTTGTCAGTAGTTCACCGTCGCGATCTGCAGCCAGTTCCCAGAACATCGCTCCGCCAAGATTCTCTGTTAGAATGTACTCGCACTTTTCGCGAACAGATGCCGTGTCGTCGTAGCTGATGAAGATATTCGCCGCCGGATTGTGCAAATACGGAACCCGCGAAACCGGATGAAAGAAGCGTGAGTAGCCGTTCTGATTGACGTAGCTTTGTGCAAGCTGCCAATAGTCAAACACTCCCGGCTCCCACGTGCCGTTTGGCGACGGGCCGCTGAAGCTCTGATACAGTCCGTTGTTGGCATCGTTAACGTTGCCGAAGCCCTTGCCGTAAAATGCCAGCCCCGCATTCAGCTTATCGCGCGGCACACCGTCGGCGACATAGTGCTGCATGGCAGCGTGCAAATTGAACGTCGAGTGCTCCGGTTCGGCAAACGGATCATCGGGATCGGCATAGAGCGGCGCGTTGAATCCGGTGAAGGCGCTCCACGCGCCTTGGAAATCGTAGGTCATCACATTGAAAAAGTCCACTGCATTCGAAAGCTGCGGCAGTTCGAGGTCGTCAATGTGCTCGCCGCCGGCGGACGTGGCGAGCGTGAGTAAGTACGGTCGTCCGTTCAATGCTTCGAGTGAATCGAGTTTTGTGCGAATGCGATTGCACAGCAGCGTCAGATTTGCGCCATCCTCGGGGCGATGCTCGACATCCCAATCACCGCCGAACACAGGATACTCCCAATCGAGGTCAACGCCGTCAAAGCCGTGCTCCATGATGAACTCGGCGCACGAGTTGGCAAACAGCTCACGCGCGGCGGGAGTGGCAGCGGCATCGGAAAAGTTCTCACTCCATGTCCAACCGCCGACGGAAATCAGCGTTTTCAGTTGCGGATGCTGATGCTTCAAAATGCGCAGTTGATGAAAGTTGCCGCGCTCACAGCCCGGGTCCCAGCAATCGCCGGGGTAGAAGCGGTCAATGTCGGCATACGAATCACCGAGCGCAATCTCTCCGTTGACGATATTGGCAAACGCGTAGTTGATGTGCGTCAGATGTTCGGCGGGAATGTCGGTCACCAGATAGTTCCGCGCGTAGATAGCCCAACTCGGATAATATCCGACAATATGTTCTGCATGAGCTGTCAAACACAGAAGCAGAATGCTACTCAGCCGTAACCACATAGACACGTTGATAATTTGCGGGCAGCGCGAGCATCGCCGACACCGCCGATGTGCTTAATTCGAGCGTGTAATCTTCAAACGGAGCGCCCGGGTTGTCGCTTGACCAGATGAAGTAGTTCGCCGCGCCGGGGACAGCCTGCCATCTGCAGGAGAGCGAGTCGCCGACTGCGGTAATCGTCAAGTTTTGCGGCGCATCAAGCCCGCCTGTGGTTCCTTTTCTCATGCCGTTGCCGAAGCTCGTTACCCACACCTCGTTCGAGTTGTACGGACTAAAGAACACGCGCTGGGGATGCATGAACGGGTATTCGGACAGTTGAATCCAGTCGGGAGCCGCGTCGCTCAAATTCTCCGTGTAAAACAATCCGCTCTCTTCGGTCGTCACATAGGCAATGTCGGGATTGTCGGGATGAATGGCAATAGACTCGCTGTAGAGTTCATCACAAATTCGTGTCCAACTGACCCCGCGATTGGTGGAGCGGAAGACTCCGCCGCGGTCATTGGGCGGACCGCCCCAACCGCGATGCACAGCCACATACCACGTGTTTTGTGTGTCATCATGCGGGTCAATCACGACATCCTTGGTCCAATAAACCATCATCGAGTCGGAGCGGTCGGTCCAGCTCGTGCCTTGATTGGTGGAGACAAACGTGCCCGAGCTGTAGGTGAATTGCGTCGTGCGTCTGCCGGAATAAGTGCAGACCACCGTGCCGTCGTTCAGCACCTCAACAATGTAGGGATGCCCTTCCGTGCGCGGCGGAATGGCGGTGCGCGTCCACGACGAGCCTGCTCCCGCCGAGAGATTGTTCGTGCGGAAGATGCCGCCCTGTGTGGAGTGCACGACACTCGCGTACATCCGCTCGGGATTGGTCGGGTCGAGCGCGAGCCAGATTACAGGATAGGTGAAATTGTGCATCATCGTCCACGTGCTTCCCGAATCACCGGACATCCAAATTTGTCCGTCACCGCCGTCAATGCGCGCATCGGTCAGATAAGTGCTCTGATACAGGTCGTGAACAGAGCTTGCCGCGCCGTACATCATACCGTTCTGATGTTGCACGACGTGATAAACGGTGTTCACCGAGTAGGCGTTGTTGTTGTCAATGTTCGGTCTTCCCCACGTCTCGCCGCCGTCGATGCTGTAGCCTGCGGTGATGTCCGTCCAACTGGCAAACAGACGTGTCGGGCTCGACCAGTGCAGGTGCCATACGCTCGTCGGTTCGAGACCGTTGGAGCGATAAAATAATCCCTGCGGCGTGTTGGCTCCGCTCGGATTCAAGTCGTCGGGATGCACATACAGTGCGCGAAATGTCTGTCCACCGTCGGTGGTCATGTGCGGAAATCCATAGTCGGTAATAATACATTGCCACGGATTGTTCGGCGCGACGGTGAATCCGAGCGCGTTGCCCGCCCAGCCCCAGCCTTCGTCTCCGCCTTGTCCGCACCAGCCGGTCTGCACATTCACGTTGTTCACCGTCTGCATGACGCTTTGCCACGAGGTGCCTCCATTTGCTGAACGCAGAATGTGCGGATGATAAAACGGCGGATTGGTTCCGGCCGCCCACAAGGTATCAATTTCATTTATCGACATGCCGACATAAAACGGAATTGAACCCGCAGGCAGACTTGCCAAGCGATTCACCCAGTTCGGGTCGCCGAGTGTGTAGGTGTAGAGCCCTTCCGTGATTTCAAAATCCGCTCCGCCGATGCCGGGATAGACATCTGCCTGCGGCGCGGTCGTACACAGAAATCTCACGGTCGAACCGGTGACGCTTCCGGCAAAGGAAATCATTGCTTGACCTGCGGAAATCCCAAAGGTCGACATCGGAGCAAATACCTGCCCGCCGTTTATCGAGCGCAGCAGACCGAGGTCCGTGCCAACATAAATCGTATCCGCATGAAAAAACGCGCCAGCCAAATGCAGACCGTTGGAATCACTGTAGCGAGACGAAAAGCTCGTGCCGCCGTTGCTCGAAAAATACAGGTTCGTATAGGAGCTCACAATCACGCGACTGGGATTGTTGTAGTCCACGAACAGATTGTATGCGTCTTCATCGGTCGGGTCACTGATGGGAAACCACGTCACACCGCCGTCCGTCGATTTGTAGGGCCGTGCACCGAAGTTCTGGTCGAGCGCATACAGAATCTGCGGGTCGTTGGTGAAGCGAACGACACAGAGCGGACTGGATGACAGTTGGCGGAAGTCCACAACGTCGAAAGTTTGTCCGCCGTCGGTGGTGTGAAACCACTCACTCATGTCACAGCCGATGTAAAACTCGTCGGAATTGTGCGGCGAGATACTCGGATTGAATTGACCTCCGCCTCCGCCGCGCCCGCGTGCCTGCCATTCAGCGGGCTGAGCAAAGAGCGGCACGGCACACCATAGCAGCAGCAATATCCTCATCATGGGCACACCGTCACGACTTTGAAGAATCCCAGTTCGGGCAATGACGCCGTGGCCATCGTGAAGCTCACACGGTTATCCATGCCGCTGAAAATTCCGGAGGCTACCGGCAGCCATCCGGCGGGAAATTCGGCTTCAGCGTCCTGCGTTTGCCAGAGTGTGTAACTCGCCGCCTCGCCGCCGATATTGTTCCAAGAGAAATACACACTGTCAGGACCGGCCGCAAGTCCCACGTCCTGTGCGGGCAGATGATAACAATCGTCGCACTCGTCGGGAATTCCGTCCGCGTCAATGTCCAATGAGTTGCCGAATTGAATATCGCACGCGTCGGCGATACTGTTGCCGTTGCAGTCAATCAGCGTGTTTGGAATCACTTTGAAGACTTCGCCGCCGTTCAAATCGCAGATGTAGAATTCGCCGTAAGCGTCCTCACCGAAACTTGAGATGTTTTCAACATTGCCGAGCGGCGGATCAAAGGCAACAGTCCAGTTTGTGGAGTCGGTTGTGCCGTTTGCTCCATCCCAGTTGAAACTCCAGATTTGGTCGCTGCAGTAATCACCGTAGAAGTATGTTCCATAGAGACTCGGAATCGCACAGCCGCGATAGACATAACCGCCTGTGACGGAACAGCCGAGGCCGTGGTCAAACGCGGTGACGGGCCGGGTAAGGTTGGGCGCATTGCAGGTGCAGCCCGACAGTCCGGTGCAGGTGTAGGCTTCCATGCATCGCCAGCCGTAGTTTCGACCGCCGGTATCGCTGGCCGCGACGACATTGACCTCTTCCCACGCATTCTGTCCCACGTCGGCGATATACATATCTCCGGTGAGCCGGTCAAAGCTCCAGCGCCACGGATTGCGCAGACCGAGAGCCCAGATTTCTTCGCGATACCCCGGCACGCCAACGAACGGATTGTCATCGGGAATGGCGTAATTGAGCGGCGGCTCGGTGCTGTCCACGTCGATGCGAATCATTTTACCGAGCATCGTATTGGTGTTTTGCGCGTTTCCCTGCGGGTCGTTGCCGCTGCCGCCGTCACCGAAACCGAAATACAGATAGCCGTCGGGCCCGAAGTGAATGCAGCCGCCGTTATGATTCTCAAACGGCTGCGCTTGTGTCAGAATGTTGAAGCGCGACGTCGCAATGGCGCTGTCAGGGTCGTCCGACGCAGTGAAGCGCGCCAGCACGCTGGTGCCGCTGTTGTCGTTGTAGCTGACATAGAAATAGCGGTTGCTTTGATAGTCCGGATGAAACGCCAGCCCGAGGAGACCGCGTTCGTTGCCGGTGCTCGTGACGATGGAGTCAATGTCGAGAAACGGCGCCGCTTCCAGCGTGTTGCTGGTAAGGTTGAAGACACGGATGCGTGCTTCGTGCTGTTCGAGAATGAAGATGCGCTCGAAGTCACCGGGGGCGTGGGTGACGTACAGAGGCCGGGACAGTCCGGTGGCAATCCGGACGGTGGTTTGGGCGTTCGCGGCGCCCGCCAGCGCAAGAGCGAGGAGAAGTGTAAGCATTCGATTCATGAGAGGTCATCCTATTTATCAATTGAATCCATGACATCATAAGTTACTCCTTCTCCCCTGACTCTTGCAAGGCTTAGCCGGCAGTTTCAGAATTTTCCGATGTTGCGGTTTCGCGACCTTCGGCGGAACTCTTCAGGGCTTGGAATTCGAGTATCAACTCCCGCAACTTCTTCGGCCCGTACTCTATCGGGCGGCGCTGTTCGAGTCGCTTCTTCTCCTTGAACTGGATGAACTCGACACTGGCAAGAACTCCGGGGAATTCCTCATGCAGTTCACGGATTTCGCGCATGGATGCCGATTCCGGCAGGTTGTTGAGGTCGTAGTTCTTAGAACTCTTTGTTTCTTCTTTTTCTTGGAAAGAATTCTCCGGAGACTCTTTCGGAGAAGAGAAATTTTCAAAGAGATTCTTAGAAGGGTCCTCTTTGGGCTCGTAAAGTGTAATGCGATAACCGGCTTGCATTTCTTCCAGGCGGGCAATGCCGAGGTCGCGGAGGTATTCCAGAAAATCCTTGACCTGCCTCGGCTGCCAGCGCCACTCATCCGACAATTTGCGGGTGGAGATGAACAGTTGTCCGGCTCTTAGGTCCACATGTCCTGTCGGCAACGGCACCGACGTATTGTGGAAGGCCTGACGCTGGAGCAGGTCGAAGTAGGCCTCGGCGTTCGTCCGCCGACGAGGGTCGCCCGTCCACAGCGGGCAATTGAAGAAGGCACGGGGCAGCTTAACAAAGCCACGAGTCATAGCAAAAAACTCCTTTCGGGTGGGTTGGAAATGGCAGGTCGATCGGGGGTGCCGAACGGGGAAAGACAAGATAATGCACATTTGTTCAGTTGTCAAGTGAGTTTGTTTTTAATAAGCTTACAAATTGTTGAACGCTGATTTCGCAGAATTTGTCAACAGTCGAACTTCCATGTTAGAAGCCTCGAAGAGGACAAAAGAGAGGCATTGGGAACCTCTCCGGATTCACCGTTGTTCAACGATTGACGGCCAAAATGGGGGACTGCAAGAAACCCCTTGAATTCAGCCGAATTATGGAGTATATTGTCTGTTGATGCGACACCGCCCGAAAATAGCCCTTCGCCTGTTGGCAACGTTCACACTGGTTGCAGTCGTTCTGGCTGCATCGGTGCCGTTCTATTGCTCGACGGGGTGGTGCTGCTCGAAGCATCAGGTGGAGCAGAAGCAGACGGAGCATGTTCCAAGCTGCTGCAGCGAAATCACTCAGCCGGTGACGATTCAAGCGGCGGACGATAGCGACTGCTGCGGTGGCGGCGGAATTCAATCCAGCGATGAACAGCAGCCGTTGTCCGATAATTCCTGCGCGGGCGGGTGTCCGACGGGCTGCTGCAAGATAGCCGCGATGCCCTATGTGCTCGCTCCGGTGATGAGCATTGCTTCGCTGTATCCGGTGGCAATGCTGGCTCCGGTCAGCGCGATAGATACGGGGATTGAGTTGTCCGATTATATTCCTCAGCCTCCTCGAGTCTTCTCCGCATAAATTAGCAGGAGAACTCCGTCCGGTGCTCTCCTGTATGTGGAGAGAACGGTAACCAAACTAACGAGATGGCCGCTGTTCCGACAGCGGCCTTTTTCATTGAGGAAGACATGAAGACAAGACAAATTATCATCGCCATCATCGCGCTCGCACTTCCGCTGCAGTTGTTCGCGGGAGTTCTGCGGGGGATGATTCACGATCAGGATACGGGGGATGTGCTGGTGGGCGCGACGGCAGTTCTGGACGGAACGCAGCGCGGTGCCGCGACGAATCCCAAAGGATGGTTTACGATTGCAAACTTGGCGGCGGGCAATTACACGCTGAAAGTTTCCATGCTCGGGTACGAATCGCTGACGAAGGACGTTACGATACCGCAGAGCGACACGCTGGAGCTGCATCTGGCACTCGCTCCGTCGGCGCTGGAAGGTGAAGAGGTGGTCATTGAGACAGAGCGGCAGAAGTCGGGATTGGACAATACATCCACCGTGCGCCGGGAAGTGATAACGGCCACCGAATTGCAAACCAAGAGCAAGGACGGCGGTTTGCTGTCGGCACTGACCAATAAGACGGGCTTGCGCACCAAGCCGTGCGCGCTGTGCGGTTCGGCGGGAATCGGGCTGCAGGGGCTTGACCCGTCCTACACGGAAGTGAACGTGGACGGTTTGCCGGTTTTGTCGGGACTGGGCACGTTGTATGGACTGGACGGACTTTCGGTGAGCGACGTCAAAGAGGTGCAGGTCACCAAGGGCTCGGGTTCGTCGCTGTTTGGCAGCGGTGCGATTGCGGGAGCGGTGAATCTGGTGAGTGCGCGGGCGTCATTGACTCCGCGAATCCTCACGAATATGTCCATCGACAACAACGGCAAGAGCACGGTGTCGGCCAGCGCCAGCGGATTGACCGGCAGAGTTCCGATGCGGCTATCTGTAATGCACTCGGCGGAGCCGCAGTATGTTGACCACGACGACGACGGCTTGACGGACACTCCGAAATACCGCAGATTGAATTTGAATTACGGCATAGACCCGAGACTTGCCAAAGGCAGCTTGAAACTTGGCGCGCGCTATTACAATGAGCATCGTTACGCGGGCGAGACGAACTGGCATACGGGACTTCGCGGCGGCACGGAAGTGTACGGCCGTGACATTCTGACCGACCGCAAAGAGGCCTCAGGGAAGTATGAGTTCCCGCTGAAGGGGAAGTTCAGCGGCGCGGTTGAAGGCGCGTTTGTGAATCACGAGCAGGAATCGTGGTACGGCGCGACCTATTACGATGCGCAGCAGCAGCTCTTTTTGGGCAAGGCCTCGGCGCGCGGTGAATGGAACAAGCGTCATGCCTCGCATGTAGAGCTGTTCTTCAACCATCAGAACTACACGGACAATCTCGTTCTGCCGGTGGAGACGGATTTGCTTTACAACACACCGGGCGCGACCGTAGAGCACACGATTCATCTGGATGATAGTGAGAAGTTTACAGTGCAGGGCGGCACGAAGGTGGAAGCCTGGCGCGACCACGGCGTGCAGTTCATTCCGCGCGGCTCATTGGTCTATCGCCCGAACGTTGCGACAGGTTTCAGACTCTCGGGCGGCGCGGGGTTCCGTCCCGTTTCGATATTCAGTTTGGAAGAAGCGGCGCACGCGGGGTTTGAAAATGTTATCGTGCCCAAGGAGCTCGCGCCTGAACGCAGCACGGCGGGATCGTTTGCCGTTAATCGTCAGTGGGTGAACACGGATTACGCGGTCACGAGCGACGTGTCGGTGTTCTATACGCATTTTGACGACAAGGTTGTGCTGCATTACGGAGAGCATCACGGTGAAACGGTCTATGCCAACTCGCCGGAGGCCTACAGTCTGGGGACCGAAGTGCAAACGGGTCTCAGTCTGACATCGGGCTGGGGATTGGATTTGGGCGGACGCGTGTCGAAGGTGCGCTATGACGACGGGACGGGCACGTTCCGCAATGCGGAGTTTCAAAGCGTGTATTCGGGCAACGCGAGTCTGACGAAGAAATTCGCGCAGAAGGGTATCACGACTGAACTCAGCACGGGCATCTTCGGTCCGCAGTATTTGCCTGAAGGCCGCAATCGTGACAAGTCACCGGCCTACGCGATATGGAATTTCGGATTGACGAAGTCATGGAAGCAGTTAAGTGTATCCGGTTCGGTGAATAACCTATTCGATTGGACTCAGCCGGATGACCCGTATCTGCGGGATGAAAACGGCAGGCTGCTATTGGATTCAAGTTTGATTTACGGCCCGCAGCTTGGGCGCACTTTTTCACTGGCGCTGACCTGGCGCTATGGTGCATAGACAGTAACAACAAAAAGGGAGAATAACAACGATGAAGAAGATGATGATTGCCGCACTGGCAATGTGCATGAGCCTTGCAGCCTTCGCTGAAGATAACGCGACAATGGTGAAGGCCGAAGCAGCGACAGCAACTGAAGTAAGCGCCGCGAACAAATATCCGTTGACCGTTTGTCCGGTGAGCGGTGAAACGTTGGGCGGCATGGGCGAGCCGGTGACAAAGGTCTACGAGGGACGCGAGGTGAAGTTCTGCTGCGCGAACTGCATCGGCACCTTTGAGAAGGACCTTGCCAGCTCGATGAAAATTCTGGACAGGAAGATTGCCGAGGCTCAGAGCGCGAGCTATCCGCTTGAGACGTGTGTCGTGAGCGGCGAGAAGCTGGGCGGCATGGGCGAACCGGTGGTGCATAATTACAAGAACCGCATCGTAAAGTTTTGCTGCGGGAACTGCATTGCGACGTTTGAAAAGGACCCTGACAAGTATCTGGCGATGATTGACGCGGCGGCGAAGCCTGCCGAAGCAAGCAAGGAATCCGACACAAAGGAGTAGCGCATGAGCATCTTCCAACTCGTGATCGCGCCTGCGCTGCTTGCCGCAGTTCTGTTGTATAGCGGTTGCTCGGACAGTGACAGCACTACCTCAGCCTCCCTGGTGGTGGATTTTCCAGCTGCGTATGTTGTGATGGGTGAACAGGGAAGTCTTGCAGTAATTGATTTGCGGACGGATCAGCTTGCAGGCGCACTGCCGCTGCGCAAGATGAACCGCCTGGCTGTCTCGTGGCCGCACCATGTTTCACTCAGTCCGGACAAAGCACGAATAGCGGTGGGCGCGGTAGGCGCGGATCTCAGCGGCGGGCACGGGGGACATGGAGACGCAGGCGGATCGGCGGTGGTCGTGAATGCCGTCACCGGTGCAACGATCGCATCCCGCGACACCGAATCTGGGATACATAACGTCGCATTTTCACCGGACGGCACAACGCTATGGTTTGCTGAGATGAGTGATAGCGGACAAGTGCATGTGGTCAACAGCGAGACGCTGCAGAGTATCGCCACGCTTCCCGCCGGAGACGAACCGGCTGAAGTGACGTTTTCAAGCGACGGACATCTTGCTTTCGCGGCCAACGGCGCCTCCGCAGATGTGACTGTGTATGACGTCGCCAGCCGGCAGTACTTGCGAACAATTCCTGTTGGCGAGAATCCGGTTGGGGCATGGCCCGGTGGGAACGGTTGGATGTACGTGGACAACGAAAACAGCCGCACAATATCCGTGTTTCATCACGACTCGTCTTCGGTGTCGGCCACGATTGACCTCGGCTTTAAGCCCGGATACGCGGCCCTGCTGACCGCACGCAACGAACTGTGGGTGTCAAACGCCGATTCAGGAAAAGTCGTCATATTTGAGCAATCCGATTCCGGCTGGTCGCGTGTCGCGGAGATTGCGACCGGCGCGGATGCTCACGCGATTGCCTTTACGTCTGATGGTGTAAAGGCCTACATTACGAACCAAGGAGCGGGTACGGTTTCCGTTGTTGATACCGCGTCCCGTGCCAAAATTACGGACGTGTCTGTCGGCCACAGGCCGAATGGTATTGTCTTGCGGGAGCTGAATGGATAAAGCAATTGGCAGGATCGGTACGTGACGAGAGTTATCGCAGCACTTCTGATTGCAGCAGCAACGGCTTTCGCGCAGAAGCCTCTGCTGTTTCTGCCGTGCATGATGTGCGATATTCTGGACGACGATTCGACGGCGAAAGTGCTGTCACATTTCGCGGAATACAACGGCAAGGTATACGCCTTCGACACGGAAGCACACCGCGACGCGTTTCTGCGCGACCCGGAAGTCTGGTTGAATTGGAGTGACGAACCTGAACCGGACGGCATTGTCTCGCTGGTGCCGTCCTGAACGGGGTGACCCGGCGAGGGTGTGCTGCTCGGTTCGAGCAGCTTAAGACGGTTCTCTTTCAGCGGAAGATTTGTAGATACGGAAATAGATCGTCCCCGCTGGCGGTTCACAGCGGATTACCTGTTTCATCCGCGCGTGAATGCGGGGTTGGAATTCAATCCCGGCGTGTCGGAAGTCGGGATTCGCGGGAACATTCGCGTTCTGGACGAGTCACGCTTCAAGCCCAATTTGTCATTGGGCACATCAAGCGACCGCATAGGTTCCCCGGAGGGCACGCAATGTTACTATTTGACGGCAGCCAAGACGATTCAAAAGCTTCCCGTATCGCCCTATGTGTCGGTCAACTACAGCGAGTGGGAGGAAGGATTCACGTTTCCCTTCGGCGCGACGGTAAAACTGTCGAAAAACTTCAGCACCTTGTTGATGAACGACGGACGCAAACCGCACGCGATGCTGAATTTCGATTCCGGTCAGGGCTGGGGTGTTTCGGCGCTGTGGATATGGTTTGAGCGTGCCGGAGCTGCGCTGACGGTAGGATTTTAGCGCAATTAAACCTCTGCAGGTCGGTTGTGTCAAACTTCTGAAAGCCTGAGGCAAGATGATGAGAAACACAACAAAAAAGGACATGCTATGAGTGGCAAAATCAGCTTGCTCACGAAGTTAGCGATGAGCGCATCGCTTGCGCTGTTCTTCTTCGGCTGCGAAATGGATCAGCACTACTATCATGACGACTATTCAACGGACATTACGGACGAGGAGGCGCTGCAGGAGCTGTTTCTGTCCGACTATGACGTGGAGGACCCGGAGGTGTGGCAGGACGGCTCGGAGGGGATAAATGCAGCTGAACTGCGCGGCCTGGATGAAGAGATAGAGCCGCTGGGTTGGTGGAGAATCGGCCACCGTGAACGCGAACGGGTAAGCGTGGAGTTCATTGACCGCAATCATGCGGTGCTGACACGCGTGCGCAGTTTCGACGGCAGTTTCCGCTTATTAACTGAATTGACAGACGATGAGATGGAGACGATTGACAAGCCGATGTTCAACGATTTGGTGCGGAAGGCGCGCGCGGTCAGGATAGACAATTCGCCCTATCCCCGCCGCAATTGGCGCATCGAAGCCATTACTCCCGAGACCATGGAGAGTGTGGAGCCGAATCCGAATTCCGTGGGCATTTTAAGCATGGTTGCGGTGGACGGCAGAGGCGACATCATCGTTGAGCTGGATAATCCGCTGCGCACATTCTTTGACCGCGAGAGCCTGCCCTATGTGTATCAGGGAGAGACGGTGACGGTGTATGTCGAAGTGGAAGGCAATCTTCCGGCTCCGATTGGCATGTTGAGGCCGAATGTATATCGCGGAGGAAGACTGCCGCGGCTGCCGCTGAAGGATGACGGAATTGCACCCGATGATGTGGCGGGTGACGGAATTTATTCGGGCAGCTATGTGGCCGCTCAGCGCCGGGGAGTTCATCACATCGGACTGGACTTCATTGACGACCAGACGATTTACGACGACGAAGCTCCCTATGACGCATCCGGCTGGTCTATTCCTTATCGAGTGATTGCGGGCTGAAGCGATTCAATACCTGCATAGACGAGAAAACCCCGCACATCGCGGGGTTTTTGCTTTGGGTCAAACGCGCATCGCTCAGGGCATTTGCCGTTCTGCGACGACGTGAAAGATACACGTGGAATCGGGAAAGGAAGTCAGCATGATGGCCGTCTCGAATGTGGAAGTGACAAACTCCTCGTCGCTCCAATCACCGGCGAAGGACTTGAAGACCAGATACCTCATGTCACAGCCCTCCGGTTCAACTGCAGGCTGCCAGCAAAGCTTCAAGGGTCCGAATTCATCCATGCGGATGATGGCCGCATTCTGCGGCGGCGGCGGCGCGATGCCGAGCAGGTTCTTGATGACGCAAATCATCTCCGCCTGCTGTGTTTCATCGAAGGGATTGTAGATCGCGTAATAGCGGATGATTCCCTGCTGGTCAATGATGACGTGACCGCGGTGCTCGATATCCGTCGTGGAGGGAACAGGGTTGACCTCCATGTTGTAGGCAATGGCCGTGTTACGGCCTTGCACCAGCAGCGGATAGGTGATGCCGGAGTTTGTGCGGAAGGTTGTGTTGACATACGCCGCAGGGAGATTCCAGACATCTATGCCAATGATATTGAAGGCGGTGTTGGTTGCGAACAGGTCATAGATTTCCTCGGACAGCAACCCGTCGGCAATACAGTCACCGCAGGTGGCACCGAAGAAGTTGAGGTGCACGACTTCGCCCAGCAGGCTGGACAGGGTGAAGCTGCCGCCGTTGCTGAAATTGAGTGTAAAATTGGGAGCCGCCGAGCCGACAAGGGGCTGCGCGGCTGCGTCCATCCGCAGTCCAAGCAGACAGGTCAAGAGAATCGCAAATCGGCACAAATTCGCGGATTTTGACATGGATGAAGTTGAGTTTCGGGTTGGCACTGTGACAAAGATACGTCAGGCTTATTGGGAATGCAATAGAATCGTGCGGTCAAATACAATTTCCGTCACCCGGTTGGACGAAATTTATGAGTCGTCAAATTATCGCTTTAGATATGACGTAACAGGGCACGAACGCAGTTTGACCGCCGAATCAGAGGCATGGCAGGAGTCTCGTTGAATAATCCAGACACATACGCAACTCTTTGTTTTTGGATAATTTTTGCAAGTATTCGGTGTGTGGGAAATTGCGCACCGGCGGCAACAAAAACGGCGGCCAACCGTGACCGCCGTTTCCAATCAAATGCCGGGAAATTAGAACAGGTAAATCGTGAAGAACAGGAAAATCCAGATAACGTCCACAAAGTGCCAGTACCACGAGGCGGCGGCAAAGCTGAAGTGCCGTTCAGGGGTATAGTGACCCAGTCTCATGCGGAGCCAGACAATGGCCATCATGATGATTCCGGTGGCAACGTGGGCTCCGTGGAATCCGGTCATGGCAAAGAAGTGCGAGCCGAACATGCCGCTGGACAGCGTGAACTGATCATAGGCTTTGAGGAAGCCGTATTCATGCCCTTGGAAGCCCAAGAAGACGATACCCAGAATGAAGGTGATGCCAAGCCACAGCCGGGACTTTTCGCGCTTGTCGTGCTTGAGCAGATGGTGCGAATACTCCATGGTCACGGATGACGTCATCAGAATCAGCGTGGCGATAGCAGGCAGAGTGGTATCGAGATGCGGCGCGCCGACAGGGGGCCACTGCGGGAAATCGAAGCGGGTGTAGTAGTGATGCCCGAAGAACGCACCGAAGATGGCCGCTTCCGAAACCAGGAAGAGCTTCAGTCCCATCTTCATCCACTTGTCGTCTTCGAGGATGTTGGGGATATCGGCGTTTTCCTTGATGAGCGCCTGACACCAGCCCATCATTCCGAAAACGGACAGAGATGCGCCGATAAAAATGGCGGACATGCTCATGGACGCTTCCCAGAGCCACATCAGAACGCCCGTCAGGAGCAGTCCGACCGACATGGCCGTGAAGATTGGCCAGTAGCTGGGCGGCGGCAGATGAATGTGATCGTGATGGGCGTCGTGCCCGTGAGATGCGGTGTGGGACATACTAAAGATGTTTCAGTTTGCGGATTCCAATGTTCAATATCGGAATAACGGGTAAAACAGATGCGCCGGCGTCAGCGCAATGGGTCGCGTGTCCGGCTTGTCAGTGAAAGCCGTGGCGTTGAAAATTGACGCCGAATTTGACGAGATAGAGCAGCGATAGAATTGTGATGACGCCAACGACTCCGACAATCCACATCACGGCTTTTCTGTTGCGGGTTCTGACTTCAGGCGGTAACGGCTGTGAATGCATCAGTTGCTCCCTCCCGTCGCGGTCCCCGAAGCGATATTGGGAATCTCGCGGTTTTTCTCCATCGTCTCGGGGTCTTTTTCAAACAGCGTGTAGTGCAGCGTCACCTGCTCGATGGACGCATCCATATCGGCACTTAAGACCGAAACGACTTCAAACTCGCGCTCGGCACCCGGGGCCATGGTCTGGTCATCAAAGCAGAAACACTTTGTCATGGTGAATTTGGTCGCGGCGCCTTCGGGCAGAATCGAGTGCACGGGACGGAAATGCACGGTGTCCTTGGACATATTGACGAAGCGGTAGCTGTTCTTGAAGGGCTGTCCCACTTCGACGGTCTGCACGGATTCCTTCGGCTTGAAATAAACGGGCAGGGTGCCGGCGGTCACACCGGTGTAGAGCACCTTGCACATGCGGCCTGTGCTCGCATATTCGACTTCATTGAGCGGCGAAATCGAGATGCCGATTTTCTGGCAGAACATGCGGAACAGCGGCACCTGTGCGTAGGTGAAGCCGAACATCAGCACGACCACGGGAATAAGCAGCAGCAGGGCAAGTTTTTTGTTCTTGCGCTTTGTTTCAGCCGATTTCAGTTCTTCTTGCGTTTCCACGTTCGGAAACCTTTCACGGACGTGCGCCGCTTACTTGGTGATGGCCGCGTCGGCCATGATAATCACAAACAGCGCGGTGAGATAGACAATCGAGTATTTGAAGAGACCCCAGGCGTAGTTCTGCTCGGCTCCCTTCAAGAGTTTCCAGGCTTTATAGACGAACAATCCGCCGAGCACAAGCGCGGCGGTCATGTACAGCAATCCGGCATGCAGCAAAAGCGAAATGGCCACGAGCACAAAGGTGTAGAGCAGGATTTGACGGCGCGTTTCGTGGTCGCCCTTGATAACGGGGAGCATCGGAATCGAGACGCGCGCGTAGTCCTTCTTGACACAGAGCGCCAGCGCCCAGAAGTGCGGCGGCGTCCAGAAGAATACAATCAGAAACAGCAGCCACGGCGTGAACGAAAGTGTTCCGGTCGCGGCAATCCACGCGATGATAGGCGCCATGGCTCCGGCGGCGCCGCCGATAACGATGTTCAAGTGCGTGCGCGGCTTCAGCCAAAGCGTGTAGTAGAAGCTGTAGAAGACAATCGTGGCGAACGCTGCGGCGGCGGAAAGCCAGTTGAACAGCAGGCCGAAGAGCAGAATCGCAATCACACCGCAGGAGACGACAAACACAAGGGCATGCTTCGGCTCCATCTTCCTCAGCGCGAGCGGTCTGCGGTTCTTGGTCCGACCCATCTGCGCGTCAATGTCGCGTTCGAAATACTGATTCAGTCCGTTGGCGCATCCGCCCGTGAGCATTAATCCGAGCAATATCGCCCAGAACTCCCAATTCCCCGCGCCGAACGAACCTTCAAGCATGAGCGCCGCCGCGCCGGTGAGCAGCACCAGCAGCATAATGGACGGCTTCATGAGGTTAATGTAATCGCGGAATTGAGACATGATGAACTTCGTTACGCTGGTTCGTACGCCACTTCGTGTGTCACGATAATCAAGACCATATAGAGCAGAAACGCAACGGCGAGATGCAGTATGGCCATGTACGGCGGCACCTTCATCAGCAGATTTCCGATGCCGAGCAGAATTTGCAGCACAAGGATGGTGGCGGTGGCACGCAGCGCGAGCCTGCCGCGCGGCGAAAGATTCATCTTCATCGCTTTGATAATGAGATGAATTACAGCTCCGGCGACGATGAATGCCCACCATCTGTGAAAGAACTGAATCAGAATCTGGTTTTGCCAGAGGTTTGCCCAGACCGGCGAATAGAAATCGCCCCACATGACGGACAGCGGCGGAATCCAGTGGTCTCCGACTTTCGGCCATGTGTTCATCACCAATCCCGCGCCTGTCCCTGCGACCAGTCCGCCGGACATGACTTGAATGAGCGTGGCGGCGATAGCTTCTTTTCCGAAACGCTGCGCCTTTTCGTGTCCCGCTCTGAGCGGATCTCCCAGTCGTGACAGCTTCAGCGCCTGCCAGAACAGAATTGCAAAGATGACATAGGCCATGCCCAGATGAATCGCGAGCACAGCGGCAGCTAAATCGAGTTTGACTACCATGCCGCCGAGAATGGCCTGCACCAGTATCAATCCTCCCGACCATAGCAGGGGTCTTTTCGATACCGCCCAGACTTCGGGATGCTTGCGTGCGCGAATGATGATGGCGAGCAGCACGATACCGACAAGCGCGGCGAGGAAGCGATGGAAATATTCAATCGCGAATTGAGTCTCGAAGGTGCCGAGGCTCATGCCGTCCGTCAGCGCCGGATAGGCTTGCTTGTAATCGTCAAAGACCGCCTGCCAACCTTCTTCTGAAAACGGCGGCAGAAGACTTCCATTTATTAACGGCCAATCCGGAATTGAAAGTCCTGAGCCGGATATTCTCACAAAACCTCCCCACAACATCAATATGGTGATGAGCATGGAGAGAAACAGCAGCCATGAGGCCAGCCTGCGCGCAGGCGATATGTCAGTCATAATTAAGAATAGGAAATAGGAAATGTGAAATTAGAAAGAAGAAGGCGGAAGCACGCGAATGTTAATCCGTATTCCTGTTTCTAATTTCCTATTTCAAATTTCTTAGGGGACGACCGGAATCGTCTTAAAGTTCTCCTTGGGCGGCGGAGAGCTGGTCTTCCACTCGAGGGAACCCTGAATGTCATTGACATTCCACGGGTCGTCGTTGAGCGGAGTCGTCACCGGCTTCCGGATAGCTTTGACGAGCGACCAGCAGAAGAGAATACCGCCGAGGAGCATGAAGACATAACCGAACGACATAATTTGATTCATGCCTTCAAACTGCGGGCGGTAAACGTAGGTGCGGCGCGCCATGCCCTCCATGCCCGTCCAGTGCATCAGCAGGAAGGTCATGGACATTCCGATGTACATACACCAGAAGACAATATTACCGAGCTTCTCATCGAGGTACTTGCCGCTCATCTTGGGGAACCAGAAATACGCGGCCCCCAGAAGCGACATCACCGAACCGCCGAAGAGCACGTAATGCAGATGGGCGACGACGAAGTAGGAGTCGTGCAGCTGAATATCCACAGGCACGTTACCGAGCCAGACACCGGAGATACCGCCGATGACGAAGAGCGAAATCATGCCAAGCGCAAACTTCATGGCGACGGTGAACTTGAGGGTTCCTCCCCACATCGTGGCCAGCCACGAGAAGATTTTAACACCGGTCGGCACGGCAATAAGCATCGTCATGAAGGCGAAGAACGCGCGCACAGCCGGCGAAAGCCCCGTCGTGAACATGTGGTGTGCCCAGACCATAAAGCCCAGGACTCCGATACCGGCCACGGCGTACACCATGCCGTGATAGCCAAACACTTTCTTGCGCGAAAACGCCGCGACAATATGGCTGATGGCGCCGAATCCCGGCACAATCATGATATACACGGCGGGATGCGAATAGAACCAGAATAGGTGCTGATAAAGCACCGGGTCGCCGCCTTCAGACGGACGAAAGAAACCGGTGCCGAAGTGACGGTCGAACAGCACCATCGTCACCGCTCCCGCAAGCACGGGAGTGCCGACGAGAATCATGAAGGCGTTGGTCAGCCACGCCCAGACATAGAGCGGCATTTTCATGAAGCCCATGCCGGGGGCGCGCATGTTGAAAATCGTAACGATGAAGTTGATCGCGCCCAGTATCGAAGATGCACCGGTCAGGTGAACAACGATAATCCACATATCAACTCCGGGAGTTCCGGAGTATTGCGCGCTCGTGAGCGGTTGATAGCTCGTCCAGCCTCCAGCTGCGGCACCGCCTTCAACAAAGAAGCTGGCGATACCGATAATTGCCGCGGGAATCAGCAGCCAGAAGGAAAAGGCGTTCAACTTCGGGAAGGCCATATCGCGCGCGCCAATCATCAGCGGCACAAGATAGTTGCCGAATCCGGCCATGGCCGGAATTATCACGAAGAAGATCATGATCGTGGCATGCATCGTCACGATCTGATTGTAGAGTTCCGGAGACACAACGCCGCCCGATGCTTCCCAGAGCTGCATGCGAATCATTCCGGCCAGAAATCCGCCGACGATGCCCATGACCAGCGCGAAGATGAGATACATGATCCCGATCTCCTTGTGGTCGGTTGAGGACATGTAGCGGAGCAAGAGCGATTGCTTTTTCTCAGCCATTCACGACCTCGCTTTCCGGTTCAGGCGACAACATCATGCTGTGCGCGCTGTCCGGCGGCGCACTCGCGGCACTTCCCATTCTCTCCTCCAACCACTTCTCGAACTCCTGTTCGGAGACGACTTCAACATCAATCCACATTTCGCCGTGCAGAGGTCCGCACAGCTCGGCACACTGACCCTTATAATGACCTTCGGGCGCCTTGAACCAGGCGTGCGTGATGCGCCCGGGGTTGGCATCCTGCTTGACACCGAAGCTTGGCACCCACCACGAGTGAATCACGTCCACCGAGGTCAGATTGAGCGTGATAATCTTGTCGGCAGGCACCACCAGCGGCTCATTGGCATATCCGATGTCGTAGCGCGGCAGACGGTACTCCCAGAAGAACTGGTGACCGATGACCTCGACGACGAGATCGGATTTGGGCGGGACTTCAATTTTCTTCAGCGTGCTGTACGCCGGAATGGCAATCGCAACCAGCACGAGCGCAGGGACGACTGTCCACACGATTTCGAGCGGCACGTTTTCATGAAACGTCGCGGGTTGGTGACCGCGCTTTTCATTGAATTTCCAGATGGCGTAGGCGAGCAGAATCTGCGGCAAGAGCAGAAACGGCAGCGTCAAGCCGAGCATGATTTTGAACGTTTCCCGGACGTCGTGAGCAACGGGTGTGACGGGATTGAACAGCCAAGAGGTCAGCGGTTCGCTCGCGTACACAGCCGCCGGCACAAGCGCCAAAGCAAGCCAGGGTAGTTTTCTTTTGAACATAGGGGGGATTGTAACCCTATTGAATAGTGTCGAGAAAAATCAGTTCGTTGCCAGACTTTGCACGAACTCGTACAGCGCGTCAACCTGCGATTTGGTGAGGGTGCCGTGCCCCGGATGCGCCCGTCCCAGTCCCTTGACCACGATATTGTCGAAGACGGCGCGGTCAGTCAGCCACGGTGCGTTGCGCGCGTACAGCGGCTGCGTGGTTGTGTAGCGGTATGGCGCGCCGCCCAGCACGGCATTCGCCATGCCTTCGCCGTGCTGTCCGTGACACTTCGCGCAGCGCGCAAGGTAGATTTGCGCACCGGTGGACGAGACATCAATTTGGCGCGCCATTTTATCGGACGGATACCCTGCCTTCTGCACTTGCTGCATCGCGAGTGAAATCGGAATGCGTCCCTCATTAGACGTTTCTTCGGCAACAGCAGCGCCGCCTGCATCGGCTGTTCCGCCGGCGGGAGCTTCGGGAAGCTGCGCGATTATCGCGTCATCGGTCGGCGTCGGATTGGGAATCAGCGTGCGGACATAATGCACCATTGCCCACACATCGCGCGCAGGCAGAAGCGAGAACGACGGCATAGACGTTCCCGGCGAGCCCTTCATCAGGGTATTGTAGATACCGACGACATCGTCACCGAACTTGAATTTTTCAGTCTTGTAGTTTCGCGGCGCAGGGTTCAGGCCTGTTGCACGCGGTCCGTCGCCCTGACCGTCATTGCCGTGGCAGGATGCACAGTTGATTTGATAAAGCATCTTGCCGTCGGCGGCGAGACCGGTGTCCTTGGCAAGGGCACGGTGATTAACCACTTTGGAGGCTTCCACTTCTTTCTTGGGCGGCGGGAGCGATGCTCCGATTTCTTCTCCGCCCTTGAATTGCCAGCGGAAGACGAGCGCAACCAAGACGATGGCGAGAACGACCATCGGGACATACAGGAAGACGCTGCTGTTCTTTGGGCTGTATTTACTCATTTACTCCCAGAACCTCCAGTTAGCGCTGGCCAGAACATACGGGTCACCGACCGGAATCAAATTATGTTTGCTCATCCACCGCGACACAAACAGACCGAACAGTCCGGCAAACAGGGCCAGCGTGCCGATTTCAATCCACGCAATCGGTACGAGCGTCGGATTCTGCGACGGTACGGCCATCCAATAGAGGTCAAGATATTGTCCGAGCAGCACGCCGCCGCAGACAATCATCAACCAGCGGTCATGCTTCTTTTGTCCCTGTCCGAGCAGACCGAAGAAGGGCAGAATGAACTTCAGGAACCATGTAAAATACGCGATAACCACCCAGCCGCCTTCGGAGCGCTTGATGTAGTAGAATGTCTCTTCAGGCAGGTTCGCGTACCAGATGAGCATGAATTGCGAGAATGCCACGTAGCACATGAACACCGTGAACGCGAACAGCAGGCCTGAGAGGTCCTTCACATGCGAAGGTGTGGCGACGTGCTTGAGCTGATTCTGCTTCAGTTTAACGAACACGATGGTCATCAGCGCCATGGTGCTCTGAAAGATTCCGGCAAACGTATAGACCGTGAACATGGTCGAGAACCATTTCGGCTCCATCGACATAATCAGGTCGTAGGAGAAGAACGCGTAGGTCGGAGCGAACAGCAGCAGAGCGACAATGGAGAAGCGTGCCGCGGCCGGACGGCTGTCTTGATTCTGACCGTTATCCTGTCCGACGGAGTAGCTGATGAGCTTTCTCGCCAGCAGAATCCAAATAATGAAGAACAGAACATTCCTGATGGCCACGAAATTGTACGACAGCCATGCATGCTTGGTCGGGCTGTGGATGCGGGAATTGTCACCCATCCACGAATAGATGCTGTCACCGGTCATCATGATTCCCACCAGCGCAGGAATGAACAGCACGAACGCGACCGGCAGGAAGCTCATGAAGGCTTCGGCCAGGCGGCGCGGGACAACAGCCCAGTACGCGTTTACGGCGCGGTTAATGGTGACGAAAGCAAAACCGCCCAGAGCAAAACCTGTGAACATGTACAGGTTGATGATGTAGTTCTGCCAGGCCCGGGTCGGGTCGGCAATCACGCCGCCGATAAAAGCCAGTCCGCCGATGGCAATCATCGCCATGAACAGATTGCTAAGCGGTTTGGCGAGGCTGAGCGGCCCCGGATTGTCAATATGTGTTACTGTAGCGTGCATATGAGACGGAGTTGCCTCCTATTTCCACGACCGATAATTTCTTTTTGGAATCAGACTAAAAGGACTGCGTCAAAGCGACTGAAAAGCCGACCTTTTCTTCCTGTGTGCCGTTCAAATGGTTGATTACTGGAACAATACCTTGAACGAACAGATTCAGATTACTGCCGATTGAAACACCTGCTTCCGGCATGAGTAATAGAATGGTGCCGCCGGAATCCTCAACATTTTCTCCGTTGTCAAGATGGCGGTCGGAATTTCGAACCCGTAGAACTCCGCCAGCCCACAAACTGCCATACACGGAACGATTCGCATCAACATCCAGCCATGCTACACTGCCGTACTGGTATTCGAAGTCATTTTGACCGTTAAAGCGGTAACCGAGAGTCGCTGCAACGCGATAAACTCCGGCGTGCCGCAGATGTCCCATCAGCATCGCGTCCGCCGCGCCCGTGCCGATTTGACCGTGTTCTTCGAGCCTCGTAAACTCGGCATCTGAATCATCGGCCTGAACATCGTTATCACCCGTAGGCAATTTGACAACGGCGGTCAACGCCGGCCACCAATTCGCGGCACCTCTCTTGAATTCAAATGCAGCCATGATTTCCGCGTCACCGATGCCGCTGTTGACATGCTCTTCATTATCTTCGCGCAGCGTTGCGCGCACATAAGGCACGCGGGCAAGAAGCAGCAACTTCGCATTGGGACGATAGCCTGCGGAAAATCCCAGTTGAGTTTGTCCATGTGACTCCTCAACCTCGTCACCTTCAGACGATTCGACAGTGCGGGTGTCAAGCGTGACCGACCAGCGTCGAAGCTTGCCCGGAGTCATCACAACATCTTCGCTGTCCTCGAATTTCACATAATCGGCGGGTCCGCCGCTCGCACACATCGGACAGGCACCGGTTGCCTGTACCAACGCCAGCCAAACCCCCACCAGCGCAATGAACTTCATCTGAATTTACCTCTTCGGCCAGAGCACGGCCTTGGCCGTGTCCGGCGCATCGTCCATGAAGTTGTAACGACCTGTAGCCATCAGAACGCTGTCCTGCGGCTGCGGATGTGCGGCGCGCTGCAGCGCGCGAATGTAATGGATAATTGCCCAGCGTTTGTCTGCCGGCACCTGCTGTTTGTAACTCGGCATCAGTCCCTGACCCATCATAATTGTATGATAGATTCGCCCGTCCGGCCACGCCAGAAGTTTTTCACTCAAGAGCGACGGCGGCATGGTGAATTTCGGCACAATGTAGCCTTTGCCGTCACCCGTCACGCCGTGGCAGACCACGCAGAAGGTGTTGTAGTACTTGCGTCCCGCTTCGAGCACATCTTCCGTCGGAGTCAGGGGATTCGCCAGCGCGTTTGCCGCGAGCGTGTCGAGCAGCGCAATGGTGTACGGTTCATAGTTGACAGGAACCGTTCCCGCCGGAGGAACTCGCATGCCCACGCCGTTTGGTGAATGCGGGTCCCACTCTTGTGCCTTCATCGACGCCTGACGGTACATGTCGGGCATGTATTCCAGAGTCGGGAAACTTTTTTTGCCGCAGGAGGCAATCAACAGCGCGGTAAGTGCAAGCACAGCGAATTTAGACATGCTTGACCTCCTCGGCGCCGCTGGATTTCAGATAAGCTTCGGCATCGGCAGGTGAAACTCCGTCAAGCGGAATCAACAGACCGAACTTGTCGTCGGTAAAGCGTTCGTCGTGAATCACCGGCTTGCTCGTCGGCAACTTGCAGGCCGCCCACATCGCGATGAACGTGGAGATACCGCCAATCAGCACGCCGCTTTCAAACATCACCGGGAAGAACGCCGGCCATGAATTGAGTGGCTTGCCGCCGACGTTCATCGGCCATTCAATGACGTGCACCCAGTATTCAAGCGTGAAACCGCCCAACGCTCCGCCCAGGCCCATCGCCAGCGTGACCCACGGTACCCAGGAGTGACCGATACCGAGTGCCTTGTCGAGTCCGTGAATGGGATACGGAGTGTAGGCATCGAGATGCTTCCACCCTTTCTGGCGCGCTCCGTCCGCCGCTTCCAGCAACACGTCAGGATCGGAATAGACTCCGATAAGCGCAGGATGCTTAGCCATGGACGCCCTCCTTCGACGAATCCGCCGGTTTCGGCAGCGTGTGCTTGATTTCGGCAATTGAGACTGTGGGGAACACGCGCACAAACAGCAGGAACAAGGTCAGGAACAGGCCGAATGCGCCGATGGTCCAGCCGAAGTCGTAAATCGTCGGCACGAAGTTGTCCCAGTTGGTGGGCAGGAAGTCGCGGTGCAGCGACGACACGATGATGTTAAACCGTTCGAACCACATACCGATATTGACGAGAATCGAAACCACGAACATGATCGGAATGGACGTGCGCGCCTTTTTGAACCAGAAGATTTGCGGCACGGCCACGTTGCAGAAGAACATGATGTAGAACGCCCACGAGAAAGGTCCCGTCAGACGGTTCATGAACACATAGCGCTCGAAAGGGTTTTCGCTGTACCACGCGATGAAGAACTCGGTCAGATACGCGTAACCGACGAGCATGCCGGTCAGGAGGATGATTTTGTTCATCAGCTCCATGTGCCGGATAGTGATATAATGTTCCAGCTTAAACGCCGTGCGCATGAACACCAGCAGCGTCACCACCATCGCGAAGCCGGAGAAGATAGCGCCGGCGACGAAGTAAGGCGGGAAGATGGTGGTATGCCAGCCGGGGATAATTGACGTCGCGAAGTCGTACGACACAACCGTATGCACGGACAGCACAAGCGCCGTGCTCATTCCGGCGAACAGCAAATATGCCTTTTCGTAATGTGTCCAGTCGCGCATCGAGCCCGTCCAGCCCAGCGACAGCGCGCCGTAAATTTTCTTGCGCAGGAAGTTCTTGGCCTTGTCGCGCATCGAGGCGAAGTCGGGCACAAGACCTGTGTACCAGAACAAGAGCGAGATGGTGAAATACGTCGAAACCGCGAACACGTCCCACAACAGCGGTGAGCGGAAATTCACCCACAGCAACCGGTCATTGGGAAGCGGGACAAGCCAATAGGCCACCCACTGCCGTCCGGTGTGGAGCAACGGGAAGATTAATGCGGTCATCACGGCGAAAATTGTCATCGCTTCTGCCGAGCGGTTAATCGAAGTTCTCCACCGTTGTCTGAGCAGGAAGAGAATCGCCGAAATCAGCGTGCCGGCGTGGCCGATACCGATCCAGAACACGAAGTTCGTAATGTCAAAGGCCCAGCCGTAGGGATGGCTGAGACCGAAGATACCCTGTCCGCGCGTCAACAATATGTAGACGACGATGACGCCGATACCGAGCATGCCCGAAGCAATCAGGAATCCAATCCACCATCCGATGGACGGCATGCGCTCGGTCGGAGCGATAACGTCGCGGGTGACTTGTCCTAAGCGAATGTCGCGGGAGAGAAATTGTTCCGTCGCCGGAGCGCTCACGAGTGGTGACCTCCCTCAGTTGCGTGCGCGTCGTCGTGACCGCCGTGACCGTCACCGTGTCCGCCCAGATGCAGGTCGGTGTCGCGTGTCGGCCGGTTGCGCAGTTTCGTGAAATAGGTCACCGCAGGACGCGTATTGACTTCGGCAATCACGTTGTACGCGCGCGGGTCTTTCTTCATATGTGAAACCTGGCTATCCGGGTTATTCGTATTGCCGAAGCTGATGGCGTCCGTCGGACAGGTCTGCTGACAAGCCGTCTTGATATCCGCATCAGTCACCGGGCGGTTCATTTCCTTGGCGCGTTCCTTGCCGTCGCGAATACGCTGCTGGCAGAACGTGCACTTCTCCATCACGCCCTTTTCGCGCACCGTCACTTCGGGGTTCAGCACGAGCTGCAGCGGATGCGGTTCATAAGCCGCAAACGTGTATTCGTGCCAATTAAAGCGGCGCACCTTGTAGGGGCAGTTGTTCGAACAATATCTCGTACCGACGCAACGGTTATAGACCTGCATGTTCAGGCCCTCTTCGCTGTGAATCGTAGCCACAACCGGACAGACTGTTTCGCACGGCGCATTGTCGCAGTGCTGGCAAAGCATCGGCTGATAGGTGAATTCCGGCTCGTGCTCATCGCCGCTGTAGTAGCGGTCCACACGAATCCAATGCAGCTCTCGTCCCAATCGAATCTGACCAACACCCACGACCGGAATGTTGTTCTCCACCGAGCAGGCCGCCATACAAGCATTACAGCCGATACAGGCGGTCTGGTCAATCACCATGCCCCACTTGTTGCCCTTGTATTCATGCTCAGGCCAAAGGGACATTAACTCATGCTCGTGCCACTTGCCGGATTCCGGATTCTTCAGGTACTGCTCAAACGGCGTTTCGGCGACAATCGGACGACCTTCGGTGTAGTTGTGACCTTGCACATCCGGCAACTCTTCCCAACGTCCCGTCTTTTCGATGGACACGGCGTGCACCGTGCGCAGCGCGTTATTCTCGACCGCACACAATGCAAACGCATTACCGCCGACACCATTGCCGACACGTCCAACGTTTTTGCGTCCCCATCCCGTTTCAATCGTGATGACATTCTCCACATCACCCGGCTGTACGTGAACGGGTACTTCAATGGTTGCGCCGTTTGCCGTAACCTTTATAGAGTCACCATCGCGCACTCCCAGGCGGCTCGCGGTTTTAGGCGCGAAGTTCGCGTAGTTCGTCCACGATACACGTCCCACCGGATGCGGAAGTTCAAGCAGCCACGCGTTATTGCCGTTACCGTCTTCGGTCAGATGCGGCGAAGGCAGCACAACCAATTGCAGTTCGTCACCCTGCTGCGGAATCAGAATGTTGTTCAGTCCAATTCCCGAATAGGGTCTCGGAGTCGGGCTCTTGCGCAAATCCACGAATCCGTCGCGCAGCGCGCTGTTCCAGAAGCTCGTAAAGTCACCGGCGAACACATCAGCACTGTAAACTGCCGTGCGCCACGTTTCCATCACATACTCATGCCAGCCGCCGGTCACCATGCCCAGTCCTTCGACTTGAGCGGTTTGAGCAAACTTAATGAGCGACTCTTCGGCCGCGCGGCAATCATGAAGCGGCATCACACTCGGTTGAATCACCGAATAGAGTCCCGCTTGCGGCTCGGCATCGCCCCAGCTTTCCAGCCAGTGCAGTCCGGGCAGCAGATAGTTCGCCAGCCGTCCAGTCTCATCGGCACGGTCACCCAGATGAATCACCGTCGAAGCCTTACCGAAAGCCGCTGCAACTCCCGCCGATTCAGGAAGTGAATACGCCGGATTGGTTCCGAATGTAATGACCACGTCAATCTCGCCGCTGTTCAACCGGTTCAGCAGCTCCAGCAATCCCGTCAGCGAACCGGACGCCTGCTGCGACGGAGCGCCGTTGCCGTCAACGGTGACACCATCGTTTCCAAGCATCGCGTTGAGCAGACATGCGACCAGCTGATGGTCAAGCGACTCACCGCCGAACACGATGCTCTTGCCGCGGTTTTCCCACAGCTCACCGGCGATGCGGTCAATCGTACCCTGCTTGAGTCCGGCCATGCCTTCCACTTGCGAGGCGCTGAATTTCGAGATATTCGAGTTCGCCGTGCTGTCGAGCGAAATCACGCTGTGTCCCATGCTCGACAGGCTGTTTGCAACGGCCAAACCGAAAGCGACACTCAGTCCCGGCTTCATGCGGAAGCGTTCGTCGGCGTTGGACGAAGTCAGAGTCGTTGCACAGTCCGCCGAGACGAGCTTGTTCAGCTTGTGGTCTTTGACATGACGCTTCGCGCCGAATCCGGCCTGCCATTCGAGCGCGGAATAACCCGTGCCAAGAAAATCACCGTCGAGTGACAGAATGTAATCGGCTTTGTCGAAGTGATACGATGGCAGCACCGCATTGCCGAAGCTCAGCTCATTGGCTTTGCGCGCCGCTTCGCGCGTCCAGCCGTCGTAGCTGTAGTGTATCGCACCGAAGCTCTGGCAAAAATCAGCGATGACTTTCTTGCGCGCCGGACCATGCACCGTGCCGGTCAGCACTGCGATGCGTCCGCGAGCGGCTTTGAGTTTCTCCGCGATTTCACCGTCCGCCGCACTCCACGAGATAACCGCCGGCTGACCGTTTGCCATCACGACAGGACCGGTCAGGCGATCGGGATCGTAGAGATTGAAAATATCGTACTGTCCGCGCGCGTCGAGCTTGCCCTTTGTCAGCGGATGCTGGGGATTGCCTTCCAGCTTTATGGGACGGCCTTCGCGCGTCTTAATCAGTACACCGTTGCCCTGCGAGCCGCCCGTTGCCGACGCATAATAGTTCGGCACGCCGAGCATGATTTCCTCGGGCTGGTTGATGTACGGAATGATTTTTTGCGCCGGACGCAGGCTGCATCCCGCCGTGGCAAACACCATCGCCGCGCCTGAAATTTTCAGGAAGTCGCGCCGCGACATGCCCTTGGAGTCGCCGCCGTTCTGCTTGACTTTGAGTTCGACAAACCCGGCCGCTTCTGAAATCAGAGTAGCGTCACCCGTCAGCGAGAACTTGGTGGCCTGCTCCTGATTGAAAAACTCTTCGGGTTTGGAGTAAAACTCGGAGTGCTTGACGGCCAGCGCCGCTTCGTCACCGTGCAGCTCACCAAGCGTCGTCCAATGACGAAGTTTGGCTGCCGTGTCTTTATTCGCCGTTTGTTTCATGTCTGATTCCCGGCTCATTGGTGACAAGCGTTGCAGTCAGTGGGACCACCGTTGTCGCGGTGGCATTGGAGACAATCGCCCATGTTCAATTTACGGTATTGATAGACTTTGTCCATCGTTTCCACCGGCCCGTGGCATTCTGCACAGTCAAATCCCTTGCGGATGTGCCACTGGTGCGAAAAGAAAGCATGGTCGGGCAGGGCGTGTATGCGCTCCCACTCGATTGGTTTGCCGGTGTTGTAAGCTTCGGTAAGCTTGATGATATTTGGCTTGTCAACGGCGACGACGCTGTGACAGTTCATACACACGTTCAGCGCGGGCACCGTGGCATGCTTGGAGTTTTCCACCGAGCTGTGACAATACATACACGGTATATGGTTATCCCCCGCATGGATCTTATGGCTAAACGGGATCGGCTGGGTCGGCGCAAATCCCTGATTACTCCACGACCACATGAACAGGTTGTAGCCAAACACCAGTGCAGCAACGGTGTAAAGCAGGCCGAGGACCTTTCGGCTCACAGGATGTCCTCAGAGTTGGTGAAAAATTTCGCAAACCCGTCCCGGCTACATGTCCGGGGCAAGTTCATGTAGGACAAGCTAAGAAAATTCATGAGATTAACGGTCTGGGAGAGTACGACAGATAGACCGGTTTGGAGGGAATTAGACGCTTTTTATCTAAATTCGTGTCAATATAACATTTCTCCTATTTGGACGCAACGAAAAAAGGACTGAAAAAGCGACTATTAAAGGCCTGAAAAAACAAGAAGAGCCTCCTAACTCTCTGAGCAACCAAACCGACCCGATAGCGTCAAATTGTTGATAAACAAGCGCATTCTCTAACATTAGAAAATGGAGAGAAACATCCTCTCATCCCTAAGCACAGCAAAAACGCCCGGTGGTTTCCACCGGGCGTGCCAATTCCTCTCGACTTGATTCACTTCGCCGATCTACTTTTGCCTCTCCTCTATTAAAGACGGTTCAGAGGTCATGGTGCTTACCTGACTCCCACCTCCGGGCGTTTCAGCGCTGGACGCTGGCTCAAGTCGGGCAACAACGCGGAAGAACTTAACAAGTTCGGAACGATCATACACATACCTGTCGTCCTGCGCGTCAATTGACTCGTACAACGTCCACGGCCCGTCCGGACTGTCGGCGGTATAAACATCATAGAAGTCCGGATAGGTGACTACGCCGTTTATATAAAATGTAGGGCGGCTCCAATCCAGTTTGATCTGCTCTTCGTCGAAAAAAATCACCAGGTCAACGATTCTGCCATCCGGGACATTTTCCAAGTCTCCAATCTCAATCATCGGCCCATTCTGATAATACGGTTCCGCGACGCCCTTCACCCACACAAAGACGATATCCGGCGCGTAGATTCTCGCCCAGTCCCCGACTTGCCCGTCTACCCACAACGTGTCTCCGCTCCTTTTCCACTCCACGTCCACCGGAGTCGGAGAATCTAAGAGTCTGATTGCCGGGTCACCCCAGTCGCAGAAGGTTCCTTGCCGCATCGCCCCGAACGTGAAATCGCCCGTGTCGGAATCCCGCACCACCACATTCAGCGACGCGTCGGTGCGAATGGAATCCACGTCAATAAAACTTTGATGGCCATGCGTAACGGCGCAGGTCGCCTCATAGCCGTCGTCCGCTTCAACCCGCAATACGGTCAGGTTCTTGTCACCGAAGAGCAATTGCGCCGTCGCCGATGCAGGCGTACGCGGATAAAACACATTCACAAACTGCACACACGTATCCGGAGTCGCGTTGGAAATTCGCTGCCCCCATCCGCCCCAATCGGTCTTGTAATACCAGTCAAAGCTGTACTGATACGCGCGATTGGCAGGAGCAAGCATGTGCATATCGGCATCGCTGGCCGAACCATCCATGTATATCTTGCTCGAGTCGTTGTCGAAGATTTCGCCGGGATTGCGAATGATAAATGTGTACGTCGATGGGACACTCGAACGCATATCATCCAGCACAACCACGAGGTCGGGTCTGAGATACAGCAGATGCCTGTGAAATCTTGTCAGTCCAAGCGCCGCCGGATAAGAGGATGTCGCATCGCCCACGATATAGTCCACCGTCTTGAGCATGAACGTATCGGCCAAATGCGGGTTCATCGCAAGTTCGTCAACAGGAAGCGTCCACGAGCCCTTTGTGCTGTCGCCAATCTGTCCCTGCCCGTTGACGAGCATCGTCGTTGTGTTGTAGGTTCTGTGCAGAGGTGACTGCAAGCCCGCCGGCTGCACGAAGTAGTCCCGGCCGTAAGAAAGCGTGAATCCGTTTTGTTCAGGCAGGAAGTGCGAAGGTTCCCAACCACCGACCGAGCCTTCCCCCCAATATCTCTCGTAGGCGTGACGCCCGCACGGCAGACCGCATTTCAAGGTCACATACGTTGAAGTCGTGTCGTTCCATGCGCTGCGCCCGAAATAGGTGTCCTGGTCGGTCGCTATCCACGACAAATCCGTCGGAATCGTTTGCGACTTTGTCGGATCATAAAAAAAGAAGCCCAGCGGACCGTCCAGACTGTAGCCCAGCCTGTTCACAACCTGCTGCCGCATCCATTGCGCGTGCGTGTTGTTATACTGCCGCGCGAACAGCGCCAGCTGGTCATCCGGACCGTACCACTCATCCGGCTGCGCTTCATTAATCATCGGCATTTGAGTCGGAATCGGATGCGAGCCGTAAATACGATAGTCGGCCATGGATTCAATCCACGGCGTGTCAAAATAGTCAATTCCTCTCTGTTCGCGCAGAAGCCAGAGGTGCGGAAGCATCGTCCACGAAATGAATCCCCAATAGTTCATCGCTTCATACCATGACCCGTCCGTGACCGGACCGTATAGCTCCATGATACTGTCGAGATTCTCAATCGCCATCTCTTCCCAAATCAGCGCCTCGGGCACTTCCTCATAAAGCGCATAACAAGCCGAGCCCATATAGCTCATGGCATTGATGTTATGGTTATGAACATAAGCATCCGGCCACCAAATCCACTTCGGCTCGGCCGCGGCCAATCGCTGCATCTGTTCGCGCAGCTTCGTCTGCACGGTGTCCCGCTGCGCCTTTGAGAAATGCGGATACAGCCAGTCGTAAGCGAGAGCCAGCGCAAAGCAGCAGCGGCCGGAGTAAATGTCCATATCCACGTTGCCCGTCTCCCAATGCGGGTAGCGGCACAATGCCATCGCCTTGTTCTTCGCATTGTTCAGGAACGTGGAGGTGGGAGTCAACACGGCTTTCAGTGATGCGATGCTGAGCATGCGCGCCATTTCGGAGAAGTTGACATCTTCCCATTGCGCGGGAGGCAATGGTGTATAGCTTAAATCCTGCAGGACACGCGTGTTGAGCTGCTGATAGATGGCAAGATGTGATGAGAGCGCTTGCGCCTGCAAAGTCGGAATCTGCGCCGCAGTGAAAAACAGCTTCGGGTGGACCGCATTGTCAAAGGTCGTCACGAGCATGCCCGTCGCATTGTTCGCCGCGTAAGCGTCGCTGCCGTCCACGCTCAAGAGGACTCGCAGATAGTAACGCCCTTCTGATGCCGGTGTCCATGAGAACAGCAGTGAATCCGTCTCATACCCCGCCGCGTCAAAGAACGCCGTGTCAATATCAGACCATGTGCTTGAATCCGTTGAAGCCTGCAAAATGACCTGACCGCTGTCTGCATTGCTGTAATTCCTCACGCGCGCCCACACCGGACAGACCTGACCGACCGAAGTCCCCAAGCCGTATCCCATGTCAATGAGTCCGGTATCGTCCGCGTCCTGCAGAACCCAGTTGACGAGATTCGTAATCAATGTATTGCGGACGCCGCTTGCGGTCGTCACGCGCTGCAGCGAACCGCACACAAACGCTAGCCTTGGCGCGGCCACCACTGCCGCAGTTCCGGGACTGCTTTGAAATTGTATCACCAGAGTGCCGCCGTGTGCCGGAAGCACTCGGTCTGGCGACCCTCCGCCGGAGTAGCCGGATGCTGCGAATGTAGCGGGCAATCCCGCCGCGATGGGATGTGCCGCGTTCACAACTTGATGCGTGAACGCGGTCTGCTTCGCGCGCTGCCAGTCGGCGTGAATTGTCTTCTTTTCAAACTCCGGATAGGCGCCGCCGTAGCTCGCGATATTTGAACCTTCAATCACCAACCGTCCGCCCTGCTCCACATAAGCCGTCAACACGGAGTCTATCGTCCCCGTCGCGCGCCGTTCCGAACCGTGGAAGAATACGCAATTGTAAGCCCACAGCGTGTCTATCGGCGGCCAGCCCAGCGTCAACTGGTCCCACACGCGCACCGTGTAGCCCGCAATCGTCAGCGGAGTTTGAATCGTGGACGTAAACGGTCCCGTGCCCTTGTTATGCGACGACGCAATCAGCAGCACGCTTTGCGCCGCCGCCGCATGAGCGAACAGCATCACCACCAGCACCAAACACAGACGTTTCAGCAATCTCATAGTCATCGTCATTTATTTTATCAGCAGCATTTTCCGAGTCATCACCACATTCGGCAAACTTAACCGCGCCAGATACAGCCCGCTCGCGCATTCCGCGCACGAAAATTCACGTTCATACACTCCGGCGGCAAGAAACTCGTCCGCAAGCGTCAGCACCCGCTGTCCAAGCAGATTAAACACCTCCAGCCTGACCTGCGCCGGATTGTCGAGCACAAATTTCAACCTCGCCGACGCGTTAAACGGGTTCGGATAGGGAGGCAGAAGTTCCGCGTTTGCGATAACCTCCGGCCGCGCCTCACCCCAGGACGGAATCTCCTGATGAAATTCCGATTCGATAATAATCTGGTCGAGAATCAATTCGAATATCGTCTGCGACTGCAAGCGCGGGAACGCTGAGAACGTCACGACATGCGTGTCCGCCTCAAGAAAACGCCACTGTCCGCGCACAGTGTCCGAACGCTCCCACACGCCGTCCGGCAGAGCGAATTCCTGCACGAGGATGCTGTCCCCGTCAGGAGTGTTGTTGACCTTGATGCGGATATATCCCGCGTCGTGCGACTCCCCGAAAAAGTAATTCAAGCGGTAATTGCCGCTCGTATTCACGATGAACCGGAAGCTGACGTTTTCGCCCGCCGTATCACACGCCATATACATCGCGAGCATTCTGCCCCACGGGTCAAGACTGTCCGGCGATGAATGGTCTGTCGCGCACACTTCAGTCACCGTTCCTCCCTGCACCGCGACGACCGGCATTCGCTCGATTTCCACTCGCAGCAGCCGCACGGATGTCAGATACTCGTCCGACAGAGCGTCCGGAAATCCCTCCACGGACACCGCCTCGGCAGTAAGCCTGGCACGCGCCTCAGGCAAGAGCTCCGGTTCAGGCGGCATGGTCACAAGTCCGCGAATGATTCCGTTCCCATCCGCAGTCGGAGTGACTCCTGCCCACGGCAGCACAACTCCTTCAAAAATGATGCGCGCACTTTCGCCCTGCGGATAGCCGCGCAGCACAATGGATAGCGTGTCACCCGCGAACGCGAAGCCGTCAATCTCATCGCGCAGCACGCGAAACTCAACGTTCGGCACGGCGCGATGCATCCACGACGGGTCAATCGTCTCCCGTCCGTCGTTGAATTCCGCCACCAGCGGGGCGATACCCTCGGAAGTGAACGGCGCGCGCACCCGAACGAACAACACGGAATCCGCAACCGCACCGCCGCCGCTCACAATTTCAAGCGGCATCTCATTCCACAGAACCCGATTGAGCACACGGCCGTTGACAAGTCCTCTGCCGAATATCGCAAGAATCTCTCCGCCGACGGAACTCCGCGACGAATCCTGATCTCGTACCGCGTAGCGCGGCGGTTCGACATACGCCAGGGACAGACTGCGGTAATTTCCGCTCAAGTGTCCCCACGCACCCACTTCAAAATCAAGCGTCAGCGAAGAGTCAAACGGCACCGCATCGCTCACGTGATACCGGTAGGCCGCGAAGTCGTTGTTCGTCACCGTCACGACGCCGTGTGCGTAGTGCCGCGCCAGCGCCGGCTGTCCGTTTGGAGCAAGCCAATTGTAACTGCCGTTGAAATACTCCGGCGTCCCGACACCTGCGCGCACCACCACTCCGTCGGCAGTCAGCGTCTCATCCCCTTCGAGCACCGCGCCGGTCGTATTGTCAATTTCGAGAAACGTGCCGATAAATGTTCCGCGGCCGGAAAACTCGGCCGCGCGAAATCCGTCGTATCTGCGCGTCGGCACGTTACTCAGCACGTTGCCGCTCAAACGGTATTCGGGCAAATCATCCGATTCAAGTTCGACAATTTCCGCGCCGATGCGAATCCGGTTCGTATTCGGAGTGACGACATTGTTTTGAATTTCCACTCGAAACTCCGTCGAAAACGGCATCACCGGCTGAAAATACAGCGTGTCACCGATTCGGCCTGTGAATGCCGACGCATAGCTTGTCACCCCCTCCGAGCAGCCGAACAGCATTCCCAGTTGCGCGGATATCGCCGGTTCCGGATTGTGGTCGAAGTAGATTTTCGCAACCGTGCGGTCGAGATAACTCCGTGTCGTGTCCTGCGGAATCAGCCACAGTCTGCGCACGACTCCCGCTCCCTCGAACTGCAGCATCTCCGCTGTCGCGTAAGCCGCTAATGTTGAATCCGTGAACAGGCTCTCCGCGCTTCGGTTCCATAGTGCCGGGCGTGCCGGCTGCGACCACACCGACTGCATGGTATCGAGCTTCAAAAAATACGGGAGCGGCACAGGCAAGCGAAACGATGCGAAACTGACGCCGTCGTCATATATCTGCGCGCATCCGTGGTAGGCCATCGTGTTGCCCACATACGTGATGCGCAGTCGCTCCTGAAACGGCACGGGCGCGTAATTCCAATACCAACCCGCTGAGGAATCGGCCAGCGGCGGCAGGAACGGCGATACTCGTCCGCACAGCGAATCTGCGCGTGCCTGCACATCCCACACCGTCGTGTCATCGGCAAATATCCGGAACCGTAGTTGGTCGCCCGGGTTCCGCCGTGTCCAGCCGAACTCCGTCAAAACTCCCGGGCCTTCGAGGTCGCACAGGATATTCCACTCGAACTCATCGCGGCCAAGATAGTTGCCGCGGTCCAAATTCGTGATGCCTGTTCCGCTGCTCGAAAAGCACTCGATGCGCTCATAGGCCAATGGTTCTGCCAGATTTTCACGGCGCAGCAACGGTTCCCAATACACTTGGGCCGAAGCTACTCCGCCTCCCAGCAGAATCAGCAGCACTCCGAAAAATCGCAAACTTTGGGTCATAGTCATGGGTCACCACGGCGCAAGAACCAAACCAATTCAGGGTTCAGACGTACTCCGAGGATAGCTTTACAATTTAAGCCATACGTTGCCGCTCCGCAACTCCCCTTTCGACCGAAATGTCACATTTTCTCTTTATTTAACTCTATTCAAAACAACAAAAAAAGCCGCAAATGGCGGCCATTCTGATATCCATATCCAAAACCGGAGGAAACCCTACCTCAACAGCACAACCTTAGCCAGCGCCATTGGCCTGTTCCCCAGCGTGTCCCAGGCCCGCACAAAATATAGTCCCGAGGCAAAATCATCTGCCTGCCACGTCACCGTCTTTGTGTCCGCCACTGCCCCACTCCACACTTCCTTCACCCTTCGCCCCGTCACGTCAAACAGCTCAATCCGCGCAATCATCGCCCGCGGCACCGTCAGCTTAATCGTCGCCACCGAATTAAACGGATTAGGATACCAACTTCATCACCTTGTCCAACTGGATTCAGGGTCGGATGGTATGGTCCTGTCTCGTGGCCCCACCAATTGTACTCTGCATGGATACCACGCCCAGTTTCAGGTCTAACGGCCTTCCCGTTGTCAAAAAACATGTTGTCTCTAATCAAGGGGTCATTGTAGAAAGCTAAAACTGTCCATTGACTATCGGGCAGGAGTCCGCGAAACGAATTCCGAGTGATGATGTCGTGTCCGCTGGTTAATATCCCCTTGACTATGCTACCTCCTTCATTTTCAATGAACTCGTTATCAGTAACCAATACCTCTGAACACGTGGAAAAGGAATCAGATTGTGCGGACACAGATAAGCACAAAGTTCCTCTCCACTCTTCACCTTGGATTATGTTGCGTAAAAACGTGTTATTGCGAATTTCTATCAGTCCTTCACATTCTGGTCCCACCCCCATTAGGGCACCTCGGGTACGACACTCGGTAATCAAGTTATTTTCAAACACTCCGCCCGTCCCGCCAACCTGTATTAGCCGAGCTGATCCGCCTCCGGGACCGAAGACATTGTCACGAACAAGCCAGGATTCGCCATAAACGTTGAACCACCAGTCCCAATCGTTGCCCATGCTCCCGTGCAAACGACATCTCGTTACAACTGTCCCCGATGACGCGATAATCGCCGCCCATTCCGTTTCTATGCATTCGAAATCACAATCAAATGCCCTCAGCGTCGCGTTCGCCATATAAATACAGTTTCGCTTGGATGCGCGAAAGATGCATCGTTCAAGTGTAACGAGGAAAGGCGAAACGACCCCTCGATACGTTGAATCAAACACGCAGTCTCGTATCACAAGATTGGCCGCAGAGTTTCTAACGCCTCCGACAGTATTGTTATCGTGCGGATGCATCGCCGCGCCGTTCTTAAACCACATTTGCTCGATGACAACATTCCCTGTTATGGTCTCTAAGCAGGTCCGAGTAGTCGGCGAATCTAATTCGGAAGGGTCAATAATGGGTCTTAGATAAAGGCCAGTGTCCGGCACAACATCCCCTATGAGGGAAAACCCAAATGCAGGTGCCGTTAGTTCCTCGGTATATACCCCTTGATTCACAAGGATCGTATCGCTCTCGGAAATAGAGTCTAATGCGGCTTGAATGGTTGGCACGTCAGTCGGAACATGAACTACTGTCCCGAACCCAACCGTTGAGAGTAGCAAAGCCGCAACTCTCGTTACGGCTCTCATATTAAATTCTACGGATTGCATGATGGAATACTGCTGCAAACTGTCTCGTAGGTGCCGCCGATAAACGCGTATCCCCGTGCAATACACTCTGCAGGGCACTTACCACAACTATTCCCGCAGGAGCGCTTACAAACAAAAAGTGTGTAACTGTTTCCGGCGGTCAATGTTGGCGTGTCACCATTTGCCGTGCAGTTACCAGCCGCACACGAACTATGTGCAGCCCCTAATACGTTCCCGCCCGCGTCTTTCAAATACACGCAAGCGTAGCAACGTGCGCACTCGTCTCCGCTGCAACTATAGCTGTATCTAAGAGTGTACGTTCCGCCGCAAGATGCAGTAAATGTTGTGCTGGCACACCCTGTCTGATCTCCACTCGAGCACCCGCTTTCGGTGCCGCAACTTGCATCCGCCACACAAATACATTGTGTGCAAATTTCCGGTGCTTCCTGTCCCAAGGCCGATCCCAACTCCAACCCAAGCACACATCCCGCCAATAGCAAGAACTTAAGAGTTTTCATGGACACCTCCGTAAAAGTAAGAAACCACTTTGTTGCCTATTTAGCAACCCTTGTTGGCCACTTCGCACAAAAAAAAATGCCCCTATTCCTCTCTTCACCAAATGCCGGATTTGCAACTCCAAAAGCAAATTCCACAAGAACAATCATACCATTTTGAACATGTGTTCACAAATTCAATATATTCAATAAATAGCACAAAAACTTGACAAACGAAACTTTTGTGCTTATATTATCGTCAGATTTTGCGAGGCCAGAAACAAAGAAGAGCGGACCGATCGCTCGAATCCGCTCTCCTCTTATATAGGGCGGTGCGCCGGGAGGGCTTCCGACGCACCTGGGCAAGTGAACCTGCTCCGGGCAAGAAGCAGGTCCGGGCAATCCTACTTGATTAGCATGACGCGCTTTACTTCCACAAAGTCCGGCGCTTCCATTCTGACAAAGTATGTTCCGCTCGGCGCACGCGACGCATCCCATCCGACGCGCAGGAATCCTGCGGGCCGCTGTTCATTCAACAACTCCGCAATCGCGCGTCCCAGAACGTCAAACACCGTTATCTTCACATGCGCCATCTGCGGCAGTTCAAACGGCACCGTCAGCATCGCGTTGAACGGATTCGGATAGGGCAAGCCCATCGCCAACTCCGTCGGAACTCCGATATCCCGCGGATTCACATTTGTTCCGCCTGTGATTCTGAATGGCGCGTCCGAAATATCATGGACAGACGTGTCCGCCGCGGAAGCAATCACAATGTAACAACTGTCGCTCGCAGGACCAGTGATCAACCACTCTTCGTCGCCGTCGTTTTCCGTCGCGACAAATAACGTATCAAACGAATTCACCGGCGCGCCGCGCCACACTCCGATATGCACGTTTCCGCTTACGCCGTCACTTGTCCACCGCACACGAATCGTCTGACCGGTGTCCCAACTTTCGCCGCCGTTCGGCTCAATCACAGTCACTTGCGGCACACGTATCGTAATCGGCGAATCCGTCGTGTCATGGAGCATCGGCTCGCCGGCTAAACGCACGCGCAGAGCCGCGAACTCCGTCTCAGGACCTTCAACCGTCCACAGGAACGAATCCAGCACCGTCACCGCGACGTCCTGCCAGTTCTCTTCCGCGCGGTCGCCGTAGTTCACTTCAATCTCGGCCTCGCCGTCCGCGTTCTGCCGCGTAAACCGAATCCATCTCTGTTCACCGACGTACCAGACATTGTCCGGGCCGGTGTCAATCGTCAAGCTTCGCGGCACAAACGTGCGCAGCGGGGACTCGGCCATGACAGCGGAATGCTCGACCGATACAACCCGGAACTGCATCGTCTCCGCTTGCAGATACGGCAGCGCGTAGGAATATGTTGTATCGGCAAGCCCCGTCACTGCTGTTTGCCAAGCTCCGCCGTCATACGAAATCAGCAGATTCACCGGCGACGCTCCGTCCACTGCGCTCCACGCAAGGTCAAGTGTCTGCCCCGCGCTGTCCGTTCCCGTTTCGCTCGGCAACAGCCACGTCAGTTCAGGAACATACTGCATAAACGGCTCGGTCGTGTCGGCAAACTCCGGCGAATCCATGACTCGCAAAATGAGTCTCGCTTCGCCGCGCATCGCTTCGACATTCCACAGCCATGTTTCTTCAAGGAGATTCTGCGCTAACGTGCTTTCACCGTTTTGATCAATCCGCACCAGTTCGAGCGCATTTTGAATGCCTTCAAAGTTCCACGCGAGCGGCACCAAATCACCCGCATGCACTTCTGAGGGCGGCGGAGTCACCCACTCTATGGTCGGCAGCCGCAGCGCGAACGGAGTCGTGCTCACGTTTAATTCCTCGTCACCTGGCACATACACGACGAAGGACGAATTCTCCTCCGGCTGCGAGGACAGAATGAAGACATAATCCGACGGCACACTCGTTTCGCCAAGAGGCTCGAGTTCACCGTTGCGGTTCAGCGCCACAATCACCGGTTGAAGTATGTGTTCACCCGTAATACTTAGCTGCACCGTCTGTCCGACATACAGCACGTCATCCGCCGGAATCCGTTCGACACTCAGCGTCGGTTGATAGATGCTCAGCACCTGATCAAGTGTGTCGCTGAATTGACCTTCAAGTAAGCTGCGCACGCAAATCCGCACATTGTCACTCTCCGGCACGGTCGGCCACCATTGAAAGTTCGTTTCAATGCCTTGATAGAGCACTTCCCATGGCCCGTCCAGTCCGTTGCGTGACAGTTCGAGTGCCATTGGTCCGATAATTTCGTGGGCTTCCCACGAGAAAGTCGTCGGACCGCCGCCCGCGCGCAATTCCGTTTCCACAACGTCGCTGAATAGAATCCGCGGCTGCACCAATCTGAAACCGCCGCTCGTGTCCGCCACATCAGTGCGCTCGACCGACTGCACGTGAACCTGCGCCGTTGGATATTCATTTCCGCCCGGCACAAACACCAGACTGTCGCTTGTCGTCATGCCGACCAGATTCAGCCCGTTGCTTCCCTGCAAGTAGACTGCGACTTCTCCGCCAACATGATTTCTCGTGAATCTCACGGTCTGAGGCTGACTGAGAATCCAGCGCGCGTTCTCCTCGGGAGACAGCACTTCGAGTTCCGGAAGATGCGGTCCAGGCACAGCAATGCTGTCCGCCACGTTTGGATTGGCAACCGAGCGCACCACCAGCCACGAGGAATTCGCCTCTTCTCCGCTTACAGTCCAGTCAAGATTGTCGGCGGAGCTCGATGACGAGATAACCGTTGAACTTCCGCCGACTCGATTCAGGCTCACCGACACCGCACCGCTCCAGCCCGTTCGTTGCCATGCGATGGAAACCGGCGAACCAATCAGCCACTCGCTGTTCTCATTCGGTGACGTTATGTCCACTCCGGCATGAATCAACGTGAAGTTCGCGTCTCCGATGTCCGACCAGCTTCCGTTTACGGCGGACACCACACGAACACGCGCGGAGTTTGTGGCCGGAGCGCTCGCGGTCCACACGAATGAATCGGCGTTCACATTGCTCGCGAGAATTTCCCATCCCGACGGATAGCTGCGGTCGAGCTCAATCTGCACGGCACCCGGATGGTCGTTGCGGCTCCAGCGAATCACGTAGTCATGGTCAATGGTCAGCGCCTCTCCGCTTTGCGGGTAGTTCACCGTCAGCATAGGCTGAGCCAGCACGAATGAATTGGATTCGGCGAACACCTGCGGCAGCGAATTGCTCTGCACCTTCAGCCTGGCCTGCGCGCTTGCCGCGCCGCTTGGCGTCCAGTTGAAGCTGCCCGCGCTGATATTCGAAGCGATTAACTCAGGATGGTGCATTCGACAAATCCGTCAATCCTCCGTCTACCGTAGAAGTGACGCGCACTCTCGCAGTCGTGGTTCCTCCGCCGTTCACTGTCCAGACATAGCTGTTGCCTGCGACATTGTTCGCCAGCGTTTCCCAGCCGCCGGACGGATAATTGCGATTCAGCTCGACCCGCACCGGATCGCTGACCGCCGCGCGCGTCCAACTGATGGTCACGTTCTGTCCGACAATCCACGATTCTCCGCCGTTCGGCTGCTGCACCGTCAACACAGGTTCGGCCACGACATAACTCGTGTCGCCGTTCGTTTCCACGAACACGCCCGAGGAGGTGCGGAGAATAAATCTGGAATTGGGAGTCAGCGGCGGCGTCACTGTCCAGTGAATCGAATCGCCTGCAACCTCCTCGCGCAGTATTTCCACTTCACTCGTCGGATTGCCGCGGTCAATCAGCACGTCAACGGGGTCGCTCACATACGTGCGTTCCCAAGCCACAATCACATCGCGGCCAACCGCCAGTGTATCACCCGCCTCAGGCGAAACCAGCTCAAGCTGCGGTATTACAATCAAACTGTTGAACCCGACCGCTCCCTGCACCCACGGCTTGTTGGCGAGCGAGACACGGAAGCGCGCCGCCGTCGTCGCCGGAGCAGTGACCAGCCAGTTGAAACTCGATTCGTTCGTCTGACCGATTTGCGTCCACGGTCCGGTGATACCGTTACGTGACAATTCAACGTTCACCGGTCCCGGTGCAAAACTGCGAGTCCAGGAAATCGTTTCGGTTGCTCCGGCAATCATCGTATCGCTTGCAGACGGCTGCGTAATCGTCAGCACCGGCGTGCCCAATGGGCAGGCTCCGGCGGTATCCCCCAGCGACGAGTTCCACGACGAGAGAATTCTGAAATGCGCATTCGGCGCGGGGTCACCCGAAGCCACCCACACAAAGGAATCCGCTTGCACGGCATTGGCCAGCACCGACCACTGACCGGACGGATAGTTCCGTTTCACATACACCGTGACACCGGGCTGAATGCCGATTCTCCGCCACGAGAAGGTCACCGTGTCGCCGATAGCAATCGAATCGCCTGATTCGGGATTCAGCAGCACGACGGATTCGGGCAGAATGGCGAAACTCTCGTCGCTGATGTCGTAGACATTATTGTCGAACACCATCTGCACACGCACCCGCGCACTCGTCGTGCTCGAGCCGGAGATATTCCATACCAGTGTATCGGCTTGCGTTTGCACAACGAGATTTTCCCATGAACCGTTCGGCCAATCGCGGTTAAGCTGCACGCGCACCGCTCCTGAGGCGCCGTTGCGGTTCCAGCGAATCGTATGCGACCGGCCCAGAATGAGAGTATCACCACCATTAGGCGTCGTAAGCTGAAGCGCGGGCAGGAACGTTCCGAAGTCGGCGTCGTTCACATCGAAAATTTCACTCCGTCCGTTCATCGAAACCCGCACTCGTCCGTGAGCGAATCCCGGATTTGTAATGGTGAAGGTATGCGTGTTCTGCGTGACATTGGTCGCCAGCGATTCCCATACCCCGCCGGGATAATCGCGGTTGAGCGCGACGTCCACTCCACCGGGCACACCGTTCTTCGTCCACACGATTTGCGCCTGCTCGCCGACGGAGAACAGCGCTGCGGTATTGAGCGACGAAACGTTGATACTCGGCGTGACCAGCGTGAGATTGTTGTCCGACAGGTCGAGCACTCCGAACTCTTCGGAGCGAACGCGCAGCCGCGCCACACCGGATTCATTGCCGCTCACCAGCCAGTTATAACTTGTGCCGGTGATTCCGGAGGCCACCGTCTGCCACGCACCGTTCGGATAGGTGAAGTTGATGTCCAATGCGACCGGCGACGTGAAGTCCGTCTTGGTAAAGGTCACGGTCTCGGTGTTTCCCAGACCGAAGACACCGCTGTTGGGCGACGTCAATGTCAAGGACGGCACAAGTATCGCCTGCACCGGAGTCGAATCTCCGAGTGCGGCATTGCGCGACGACAGCACACGCAGAACCGTTGTCGTGCTGCGCGGACCCGTCACAGTCCAGTTATAGCTGTCCGTCTGCACATTGCCTGCAAGAAGTTCCCACGCGCCCGCCGGATAACTGCGGTTGATGTAGATATTCGCACCAGGTCCGACACGCGTTCTCGTCCACGCCAGCGGCAGAATATCTCCCACTTGGAAACTGTCAGAAGTCAAAGGTGTCGTAAGCACGAGGGACGCATAATCCACGACCGCGTTGAAGTCGAGCGTGTCGCCGACACTCGGAATTGCCGTGAGGACAACTCGAATGCGAGTCGTGCTGTTCGGCGGACCGGATGGATTCCAGAGGAAGTCGCTGGCCGTGGTCAATCCGATTTGCTGCCACGCACCCGACGGATAGTTTGTATTGACATCAATGCGCACATTTCCGCTTGCCGCTCCGTTGCGCGTGAAGGCAATGGGATTGGAAACTCCAATCGCGAGCGTATCGCCCGGCGCGGGAGTCGTCAATGTCAGCAGCGGCTGTTGAATCGAGAAGTTGTTTGCCGAGACATCGGATTGTGACGAGTTGCTCGTGTTCTGCACGCGAATACGGCACGTCGCGGAGGTCGGCACCGTGGCCGTCCAGACAAAGGAATCGGCCTGCACATTGCTCGCGAGAGTCTCCCAGTTGCCGTTCGGATAGCTGCGGTTGAGCTGCACATCCACGCCGGCAACCTGAATGCGCTGGAAGCGAATCGTCTCGGCACGACCGACCGCAAAAGTTTCACCGCCGTCCGGAGAAATCAACGTCACGCCGGGATTGACAATGGAGAAGTTCGCAGCCATCGTATCACCGATAGTCGGATAGACTGAACTCACGAGCCGCAGGCGCGCATTGGACGCCGCCGCACCGGACACCGTCCAGTTCACGGAGTTTGTGGTGACGTTGGTCGCGATGGTTTCCCAGTTGCCGTTGGGATAGTTGCGGTTAAGCGCGACCGTCACACCCTGCCCGTGATCTACGCGAGTCAGTTGAATCGGATAACTTGTTCCGGTCACCCACTGCTCGCCTCCCGCCGGGGAGACTATCGTCAACTCGGGACGGAAAATCGTGAAGTTGCTGTTTGAAGTATCCGCGTAGGCCGGCACGCTTTCAAACACAACGCGCACGCGCGCGGTGGTTGTCGGCTCCTGCGTCACCGTCCACGTGTAGCTGTTTCCGGTCAGGCCGGAGGCGAGAGTCGTCCAGTTTGCACCCGGATAGCTTGGAGTAAACTCCACGCGCACTCCCCCCGTCAAATTGCTGCGTGTCCACGACACAGTCGTGTTCGTGGTTTGACGAATCTGTTCACCGCCGTTGGGCGCCGTCAAGGTGAGAGACGGAATGACGATGTTTTCATTTCCGGTCGTGTCACCGATAGTGCTTTGATTGTCGAGATAGACACGGAAGCGCGCACTGCTTGTTGCCGGTCCGGTGATTGTCCAAACGAGAGAATCGGCGCTGGTGCTGCCGAGCGTCTCCCAGCTTCCGCCGGGATAGCTGCGGTTAAGCTGCAGGGTTGCATTTCCGCTTGCGAGATAGCGCGCGAAGCGGAACGTCTGCGTGAATCCGGCCAGCAGAACGCTGTTGTCCGCTGGAGAGGTAATCGTCAAGGTCGGCTGCGCAATTTGCACGGCGTCCGACGTATCGGCCAGCGCGCCGTTCGCAGTCGCGACCACTCGAATACGCGCAGTCGTGCTTGCGGGTCCCGTCACCGTCCAGGTGTGCAGCGTGTCCGTTTCGGACGCGGAGAGAGTTTCCCACGTGCCGCCGGGATAGTTGCGCATGAACTCGACTCGCACAGGCGATGTCGTGCCGGACTTTGTCCACGCGATATTCTGCTGCGAACTAATAGCCCACAGCGCACCGCTTGTGGGAGCAAGCAGCGACAGCGAAGCGTTTTCAATGGCGAAATTCGCGTCCGAGCTGTCGCCCACCCACGGATAGGATTGATGCACAGCGCGCAGCCGCGCATTGCCGCTCACCGGAGTGCTGACCGTCCAGTTGTAGCTGTTCGTCGTCACGTTCGACGCGATGGTTTCCCAGTTTCCGTTCGGATAGTTGCGGTTGAGTTCAATGGTCACATTGCCGTCAGCGTTCGTGCGCGACAGCGTAATCGGACTCACGGTACCGACGAAATAGGTACCGTTGTTGTGCGACGTGAGCGCGAGCGTGCGCTGAATCAGCGAGAAGTTCGCGTTGGATTCGTCCGCCGTCGCACTCCCGGAGGTGTGTTCAACACGCACTCTTGCGGTCGTCGAAGCCGCGCCGGTGACGTTCCACACAAACGTATCCGCTGTGCAATTGGTGGTCAGCGTTTCCCATGCGCCGCCCGGATAACTGCGATTCACTTTTATCGTTGCCGCACCCGAAGCGAAGTTGCGTGTGAAGCGAATCGTATGCGTGCCGCCGATGGTAATTTGCTCGCCGCCATTGGGCGATGTCACGGTGAACGACGGCTGCACAATCGAGAACACCGCATTGGAGTTGTCCGTCACGGTGGTGTCGGAAGTCAGTCTCACTCGAATGAGCGACGTCGTTGAGGCCGTGCCGCTGACCGTCCAGGCGAAGGTGTCCGCCGTGCAGTTTGTTGTGAGTGTTTCCCACGCACCGCTGCCGTTATTGCGGTTCAGTTGAACGGTCGCATTGCCGCTCGCGAAGAGCCGCGAGAAGCGCACAACTTGTGTGCTGCCGATAGGCCATTGCTCGCCGCCGTTGGGAGCGGTGACGGTAATCGCGGGCGTTACCAACGCGAAGTTCGCATTGGAGGTATCGCCAACCGTCGTTTGTGTCGTCAGGAAAATGCGCACACGAGTCGCGCTGTTGGCGGCACCGGACGGAGTCCACGAGAACGTGTCCACACCAACATTGTTGGCAAGCTGTTCCCACGTTCCGCCCGGATAGTTGCGCATGAACTGCACCGTCACGCTGCCGGGCGCGTTGTTGCGAGTCCAGCGAACGGTATTGGGTGCTCCGAGCAGCAGGCTCTCTCCTCCGTTGGGAGCGGAGAGTACAAGGCCGGGATTATTGATGGTGAAGTTCGCGGCACTTGTATCGGCCAGCGAAGCATCGTTGATAACGTAGATTCGCACGCGCGCGGCGTTCGTAACTGCTCCGGCGACAGTCCACTGCACGGAGTCGGTGCTCACGGATGCGGCAAGCTGCTCCCATGAGCCGGTCGGGTAGTCGCGGTTCAGCATCACACGCACGTTGCCTGCGGCATTCTGCCTGCTCCAGCGAATCGTTTGTGTCGTGCCGAGATTCCACGCCTCGCCGCCGTTGGGCTGAAGCAAGGTCAGGCTCGGCTGCACAATCGTGAAGTTGGCCGCGCTCGTGTCACCGACGGTGTTGTCGCTGTTCCAATAGACGCGGATACGCGCAGTTGTTGTTCCGGGTGTTGTGGCCGTCCAGTTCAGGCTCGACGTGCTCACGGTGGAACTCAGAGTTTCCCACGTTCCTCCGGGATAATTGCGCATCAGTTGAACTGTCACATTGCCCGTAACGTTTGTGCGGGTAAACGTAATCGGAACCGTCGCGCCGACGTTGTAGGATTCGCCGCCGTTGGGAACAGAGAGGGTCAGCGAAGGCTGAACGATCGTGAAGTTCGCGTTCGAAACGTCGGTGATAGCGCCGTTGCTGTTGAGAGTCACTCGAATGCGCGCAGCACTCGTCACGGGACCGGTCACCGTCCAACCCTGACTATTGCCGGTGTTGGTGGTGGTGATGTTTTCCCATGCTCCCGTGGGGTAGTTGCGATTCAGCGCAACTGTCACGGCGCCGTCCGCCAGATTGCGTGACCATGTAATCGTTTGATTGCTGCCGACCTGCCAGCTTTCGCCGCCGTTGGGAGCAGTTACGGTGATGCCGGGTGAACCGTCGCCAATGGTGAAATTGGTGTTTGATTCATCATAGTAGTTGGGCAGATTCACCGGCTGCAAACGCACGCGCGCGGTGGTTGACGTCGGCCCGCTCACGACCCACGACCATGACGTGCCGGTGACATTCACGGCGAGTAATTCCCATTCACCCGTCGGGTAGGCGCGGTTAACGAGAATATTAAAGGGGCCGCTGATGTTCGAATGCGACCAGGTGATGTTTTGCGATGTTCCGGTCAGCCAGGTGACGGCAGTATTCGGCGAGGTGACTTGCAGGAACGGACTCTGAATCGCGAAGTTCGCGTTGGATGTATCGGATGCCGCCGGATAGTCCAGCGACGTGACGCGAATACGAGCAGTCGTGCTGCCGACGTGGTCAACATTCCAGACCAGCGAATCCGGTCCGACGGAAGCAGCCAATGTCGTCCACGACGCGCTCGGATACGTCTTGTTGATTTCAACCCGGCAGTTGCCGCTGAAGTTGTATTTGTTCCAGCGAATCGTGTAGCTTTGACCCGGTGTGAGAATCTCGCTTCCGTTCGGCTGCGTGACCGTCAGCCACGGTCCGCTGATAGTGAAATCCGCGTTGCTGGTGTCACCGACGGACGGATTGGAATCCTGATAGATGAGAATCCGGCAGTTGGTTTCCGTCGGCGCGGAGACAGTCCACGTGTAGAAGGTGTCGGATGTCAGCGTGAGATATTCCCAAACTCCGTTCGGATAATCACGCTTGATGCGCACCTGAACATTGGAGATGTTTCCCGTTTTGGTCCAGCGAATGGTCTGCTGAGTTCCGACCGTCCAGTTTTCCCCGCCGTTCGGAGCAAGAACCGTGATGGACGGAAACGCAATCGTGAAGTTGCCGTTGGATTCGTCGGTCATTTCCGCTTGCGTCAAGTGGCGGACACGAATGCGGGCGGTTGTGGTCGCGGGTCCGGTCACCAGCCACGAGTGCGAGCCGTCGTTGGCCGTCGAGGCGATAATCGTATCCCAACTTCCGTTCGGATAGGTACGGTTGACTTCGATGGCGACGTTGCCGCCCAAACCACCGGTGCCCCACGTAATCGTGTTGGAGAAACCGGCAGACCAGCTTTCCCCGCCGTTCGGTGTCAAAACCGTCAGCGCAGGTGCCACGGTTTCAGTTTCCCACATACCGCGGCCGTGCGTACCGGCGCGCAGCTTTCCGCTCGACGGATGCAACGCGAGGAAATCTACAACAACATTGGGCAGGCCGGTCGAGAAATCGCTCCAGCTTGCGCCGCCGTCCGACGAATAATAAACACCGAGGTCGGTTCCGACATAGAGCTTCTGCCCGTTGCTTTGGTCAATCACCAGACAGTTTACCGGAATATCCGGCAAGCCGCTCGAACTGTTGCTCCACGATGTTCCGCCGTTGGTGGATTTGTAAACGTGACCGGAACCGTACCCGGATACGGTGCAATAGACGATGTCCCGATTCAGCGGGTCAACCGCGAGGTGAGTCGGATAGCGCTCGGGAATACCGGATTCGATATTGGTCCAGTTCGTGCCGCCGTTATTGGTCTTAAAAACCTTGCCGTCGTAGCCCTCATAGCACACGTATATTGTTTGCGGGTCGGACGGCGCGACGGCCAGATGGCTGATATAGGAGGCATCGAGCGCGGTTGAAATCGCCGTCCATGAGGCGCCGGCATTGGTCGACTTATAAACGATGTTCGTGCCGGTGTAGAGAATACTCGGATTGGACGGATCCATCACCCGCGGTGTCACCCACGCGCCTGCGCCGGTAATACCGTTCTGTATCGAACTGAAGGACGTGCCGCCGTTGGTGGATTTGTAATGGTTTCCGCGCTGCGTCGTGGCATACACATTATTTGAATTCGTGAAGTCCACATTGCAGTAACCGCCGTCACCGCCGAGCACGCGTGTGTGCGTATTGGAGTTGTTGTATTTGTTGGTGCCGTTGTCCTGCGTGCCGCCGTAAGCCACATTTGGCTGCAGGTTGTCATTGCAGATGGCATAATACTGATAGGTAATCAGGCCGCTGTTCAAGCCCGACCACGCCACGCCGCTGTTGGTGGACTTGAATAGACCGCCATCCGTTCCGAGAATAATGGTGGACGGCGTTCCGGGCATGTAGGCCATTGCATGATGGTCCGCATGGGCATACTGCGAATTGCCTTCAGAAGCAGTCCACAGCGTCATGCGCGTCCAATTGACACCGCCGTCGGTTGACCTGTATGCATCAAGCCCGTTCGACCAGACTTCGTTGGGATTGGTCGGATGAACTTTGACAACAAGGTTGTACCAGCCTTGTCCGGCATACATGTTTGGAGAGGTGGCTTGCAGTGTCCACGTGGCACCGCCGTTCGTGGTACGATAAATTCCGTAGAGTCCGGCGCCGTTGGAGATGGTCTGAGAGATACCGGCGTAAACGGTTGTCGGCGAACTCTCACTGATGTCAATTTCGAGACGGCCGAAGTTCGTGCCTGAGGGCAGTCCGGACGTTAACTGAGTCCACGTCAGTCCGCCGTTGGTGGATTTGTAGATACCGTTGGAGGCACCGCCCCACGGATAGCCGTTCGCACAATAAAGCACGTTCGACGAATCGGGGTGCATCTCAAGGTCTTTGACATCTCCGGTGTGATAGAGGGTCCACGTCGTTCCGCCGTTGGTCGACTTATAGATTCCGCCGACGGAACTGTTGCAGGCGGCATAAATGATTTGAGTATTGGTCGGATCAATAACAATTTTGTTAACGGCACGATTCTGTGACTGCGTCCACGACAAGCCGGTTGTGTTCCATGTCGCACCGCCGTCCGTGGATTTGAACACGCCAGCGCCGAAGACCGCGTCCACATTGAAGGAGCCTTCACCGGTGCCGATGTAGATGATATTGGGATCAGTGGGGTCGAGGGCGACCGAGCCGATGGCAAGGCTGGCCAAATCGTCCGTCAGCGGGGTCCACGACGTGCCGCCGTTGGTCGTTTTCCAGAGACCTCCGGAAGCGGAACCGACGTAGATGATATTGGTGTTCGTGGGATGCCAGGCGATGTCAAGAATCCGTCCCGAGTAGTTGGACGGGCCAATGTTCATCCAGTTTTCATCGAGGGAGCGGTTGCGCTCGCGGCTGGCTTGCTTTTGCTGCCAAGCCTCCATGCGCAGAACGACCGGATCGACGTTGAGACCCGGGGTCAGCCGCTGGCCGTAGAACCATGCGAAGCGGTTGTATGGCTTCCAGCCCATGCCTTTTCCGGGACTGGAGTCGGGGTTGAACACGGTCCGGTAGGCCGAGTCGGCTTGCTGAAACCGCAAGAAGGCATCAACCTGCTGGTCGGCAGGTTGCAACGCGCTGTTTTGCGCCCACATGCTGCCTGCAAACAGAAATATCGACAGCCACCCCGCTGCGAAGTGCTTAAAGAAATGATTTTTCTTACAATAGCGTTCCGATGTCATGCTATGCCCGTTGTTGTTCACAAGACCTCGGAGCAGAGCTAACTCAAACATTGGACCACTATTCGACAGGGTCTCTAACAATCGCGCATGGACGACTCAGGATGTTATAACATTTTGTAGAACCGGGGGCACGGAAAAAATGAAAAAGGGGCTGTTTGCCCCTTTACAACGCGCGAGAGTTGTATTATCTTATATTCAACGGCGATCATGGGTCCCGCCGGTAATACAAGCGGCCGCTCTCCTTACGAGGGCGGCCGCTATGTGTTTTTTGTCGGCAGGGTTTGCCTGCTATAGCATGTTAAAGTTGCCGATGGGGTTATTTCAGGTACAGGACCTTCCTGGTTTCGGAATAGAAACGGTCGTGGGCCGAGATGAAGTAGATTCCGGCGGCGAGGTTGGCGGGAGCAGAGAAACTGAGCGCCCCGCGCAGGGTTCTGCCCGAGTGCAAAAGGGCAACTTCGCGGCCCAAAAGATCATACAACCGAACTTCAAAATCAGCTCCGGTCATGCCGTCCAATTCAATTCTAAACCCGCTGTTGAAAGGATTGGGATAGATGCTTGAGATGAACCATGTACTTGGGACGGTCCAACGACGATCATCAGCAGCATTCGGCGGGGGAAACAAACTTGTATCGGGAATTTCATCTTCGCTTAACAGCCATTCGTCATAGATCGTCGCGGCATTCGTTGTGTCACCCAATCCGCCGGGGTTGCGTGTTACTTCGTATGGGCCGGTAGAATCACCCCAGAAGTTATGAAGGGCGTAGGAGGTGGGGGAAAACCAATCAAGGCTGAAGACACCGTAGCCTTCATTTTCAATAAGTGCATTGTATTCAAACACACTGTCCTGGACCCGATCAAGCATTACTGTAATTCCCGCATCAAAAGGATATCCATCACTTGTATTTTCGACAAAGTAGTTCCTCTGGGCTCTACCCAGCAACGCGTTGCTCAGAGTACGCAGACCCAAGCAGGCGTACGAGTACAAGTTGTTCCTCAGAAAATAGTTCTCTTCGCACAGGAAATTGCGGTTGTCTTGATCAAAAAAGAGCAGGCCGTTTCCACCTGTTCCGGGCTGGTAAGAGTTATTCTCAAACCAGTTTCGAGTTACCGATGCAAACTGCATTCGAGGATTCATCCATGGCAAGAAGAATCCCCACCAGATCACATTGTTCCGTACCAGACACGAATCCATTCGCAGATCAAAAATACTGACATTACTTGCTCCTTCGGCCAAAGTTCGAAGGTTGCAGTTCTCAATTGTACACCCTTTCAACCTTACCTGACGCGATGAAAAGCTCTCAAAACACCAGAAAATGTTTCTTGATCCCGGTGCTGTCTGGCCAATGTCATGAATGAGCGAGTTGCAAAGGGATACATTTCCTGCGTCAAGATGAAATTCTCCGAGATAGGCGTCGATTGGGAGAATCTCGGCGCTTGGCCCAATGTCACATGAATCAAGTGACATTTCGCTTCGCTTGACATAGAATGTTGCGCCACGGCTGGCAGCTGAGTTGCCTTCAAAGTAGGTCCTGCGTATCCGGACAATTGATGAGTCGGCATAAATAGCACCCCCTTTCAAAGCGGCGTTTGACTTGAAAATGCAGTGACTGATTTCCGCAGTTCGATTACGAAGATAGATGCCTCCGCCGGAACTTTCAGCTTCTGTTACCGCGCGGCCCAATGCAATGGTCAAACCAACGAGTCTCAACATAGTATTTGTTGAAATTGCCTCCTGTGTCAGAAAGCAGCGATGATTTCTGTCACCGTGTTGCGGTCTGATCACACAATTTGTAATATGACCGGGGTCGGGATCTAATATATACTCGCTCGCAATTGTGACATTTCGCGCCCAAATGAAAAACGGGCCAAAGTAGGTCCCGTTTCGGCAGATTATAGTGTCGTTTGAACTACTCTCGTCCAACGCCTCTTGCAGGTTCATAAAATCGTCGGGAACAAAATGAATTACAGCATGAGCCAATGTGGCCCATGCAGTTATCAAGAAGAATAAGAAGCCGCGTTTCATAGTCTCAGCTGCCAGAACAATTTGGTGCGCATGTGTTTGACGAAGGCGAAAAGAACTTTACATGTGCATTCCCAAGTCCGCAATCAGAACCGCTGCAAGGATAGCACTTTGCTCTGAATCCAATATTTGTTCCGGACGACAAAGTCCCTCCACTCCAGACTTGCTTGCGATCACAATCACAATTCAAGAGCGAGGTTGCTATTATCGTGCCTGTGTCAAGATTCTTCACTTCTACCCAAATCCTATTCAGACTGGAGTGATCAAAGTGGGCCCAAATCTCGGTAGTGTTACACGGAAGCTCAATCTGTGAGCCGTTTGTGTCCGCATCGCAGCAGACTTCTACAAGTGTTGTGCACCAAGTACACTGTGCAAACAATTTGCTTGGCGCCGCGAAGAGAAGAAGCACGGCGAGTGAAGTTGCGAAAGTGAATTTCCATCCCATAATCCGACCTCCGGCTTGAGTGGTGTGCCCCGCCACAAACAGTATGCAGCCGAGCTTCACCACCAATATAATAACATACCCCCCCCCCCTTGTCAAGGGGTTAGTGCAAAATATTTGAAATTGTCCTGACCCGCTAAGTGAAGAAAATTCAAGTGCAGCAGTTTGCAACTGCGCTGGGGATTACACAGTCTTTGATTTGCAAAATTGTGACCAAATCCTCACCAGACCGGGTAGATTGAGTAGTGGACGACGACGCCTGCGGGTTGGACTGTAGAATCCGTGAAAGTCGTGTTGGTTGTTGTGCCGATAACCGTCCCGGCATGGGGCGGAGTATTTTCGCCAATCCGACGAACGATTCGGTAGCCTGTCACACCCGGCAAAGCGCTCCAGCGCAGGACATTGTTGTTCGTTCCGGGCGGATTGTTAATGGTCACACTTTGCACGGACTCATCGAGCGTTTGTCCGAGGAAATCCGTCAGCAGGGTGTCCATCGCAGCGGCGAGAGCCGGATAGTTTGCACGATAGGGACGCATCGAAAGGTAGAGCGCGTCATAGGGCTGACCTGCACTGTCAGCACTCAAGACTCCGTAGTAAGAATCATCCGTTCCGGCCATACGATAGAGCGGATAAACTTCGGGAGCGTCGCGAGGAATAAATTCAGGACAGAGCGACATCGCGACACCGGTTTGTTTGCTAATGGTTGCCAGTGAGGGATGCTCCGCCCACAACGAATCATTCTCCGCCCAATCAAGGGAAGTGCCGAAGCTCTCGATGCCCAAACGCGCGCGCATGGAAGGAGTCAAGTAGAGATTCAACTCTTTGCCAATCAGCACAAGCTTTCCGCCGAGGTCGAGATAGGATTCAAGATTGGGCTGCAGCGTTTGAAAGATGGTCTCGTCGCCGTTAAATCCGTTGAAAACCCAGATGACGGTACCCGCCTGCCAGAGCTGGTCAACGAGTCCGTTTAGTCCCGTGCCGACGGGTGTGTAACCGGGAGGACGTGTTCCTGTCGCGAATAAATCCCAGAAGCGAAAGGCGCGATTTCCCTGCAGTACGCGCTGGTCATATAAGTCATACACGGCTTGGCCGTAGGTTGCCCAATCGAGACCGTTGACAATGAGCATCGTGCCGTTGTCCACAAACGGCGGAGAGAAACCCGTCGCTGTATCGGAGGGAAGGGACTCGCGGCCATCAGCATGCTGACTGACAACCCAGTAGTGATAGCTCGAAAGCGGACTCTCGACCGTGTCCAGATAGCTCGTGGCCGGCGCAGCCAGCACAGCCAGCGTATCCACGTTTCCTCCCGAAGCCAAGCGGCGATACAGCATGTAGGAAACTTCGTTCTCCGCGACGGACTCCGACCAATTCACTTCAATTACGCCGGGCGTCGGCGCGGACGCCGTTACGCTTTCAATCTTCGGATAGTGGTCCATGAGATTCTCAAGCATGAAGCTCATGAAGGCACGCAACTCCGCCTGATCGGCACGATAGGGACGAGTGCTGAGATAACAGAGATTGTACCAATCGGGAACGGAAGGCCGCGACATCGCTCCCATCCATTGATAATCCGAATTGTTGTAGGTGTAAAGCAGCAGCGGACAGCCGGAATCGTCAATGGAAAATGGCTCAAGATTGGGAATGTTGGTTGTCCCTTCACGGCCGATGTTTCCCAAACCGGGATAGAGCGGTGTCAGTTCGTTGGTCGCCGTAACCTGCACCTGAAAGCCCCAGTTGACCGTGTGATAGTAGGATGCTTCAAATTGGTCTTCAACCCAGTCGCCCATTTCCTTTCCAATCACAACGAGCTTTCCGCCGCCCTGCATGTATTGACTGAGCACGGGGCCGAACGCGCGGAATTTGTGACCGTCATGATTGTTCGGGTTGTCGGGATCAAAAGCATTCAGCATCCACAACACAATCGGATGTTCGAAAATTTCCTCATCAAGGCTGTCGATGTCAAATCCAATCGGCGTGACGTTGTTGGGATAGTTGTTGGTGGTGAACAGGTCCCAAAACTCAAAGGGCACGTCGGCTCCCAGCAGCACTTCATTCTCATAGAAACTGATGAGCTCTTGACCATACGTTGCCCAGCGGCAGCCGTTGACAATCAGCGGCAGGCCGTTCGGATTGACCGCAAGTCCGACGGCGGCAAGCACGGGATAGGATGGATTGGAGCGATATCCCTCCGGATTAACGGCGACGATTCTATATTCGTACGTCTGACCGGAAGTTACTGTCAAGTCGGTGAAACTTAACTGCGGAAAGGGCGCGAATCCCACGGAGTCAAATGTTCCTGCAGGATAGTTTCGACGGTAGATGATATGTGCATCGGTGCCGAGCTCCTGATTGTCGTGCCAGCGCAAATCCACTCTGTCCACGTCAGGGTCTGCGGCCAGAAATCGCGGCTGGCCGGGATGATTGGTAATCCACTCACCGCTGATGATGTGAAAATCGCCCGCGTTGTTGCGCTCGTTGTTGGGACCGTCACCGTGCATAACGTTGGGAATCACATCCCAATAGCCGTCGCCGTTGAAGTCGCCCGTGGTGGCCCAATAGGCAAGCAAGTCAGAGACTTCGGCTCCCTGAATAACGGTGACATGAATGGAGTCGGGCATGTCGGCAAAATCAACAACAGGCGGAAGCAGATTCGGTCCGCCCAGAATAATGCGCACGGTGCCTGCTTTGAAGATTCCGTAGGGTCCCGCATCGTGAACACAGCCGAACATCATGTCGAAGAAACCGTCGCCGTTCAAATCACCGAGCGGAGTCGAGTCACCGAGCAGCCAGTCGATGCCGCCGCCGTAAATTGCCGTGGTCGAGTCGGGCAGGCCGTAAAGCAAATCCACTTCCGCAGGCCAATTGTGGCGGCCGTAAAAGAGAAAGTTCGCGCCCGCCCAGAAAATATCGTTGTAGCGACCGTCCGCACGAAAAGCTCCAATCATCACATCCTGAATGCCGTCGCCGTTGATGTCCGCAAGCGTGATTTCCTCGCCGAGCTCATCGCCTCCGACTTCACCCGCGTTTTCAATGCCATGCGCCCCCCAAATAATGGTAGAGTTCGCGGGCATACCTGCAGCAAGATTGATGGTATCGGGCAAATCGGGAGCTCCGAATAGAATGTAGGCCTCGCCTGCGGCAGGTCTGTCGTTGTCAGGTCCGTCTCCGGCTCCTCCGGTTTCGAAGGGATAATCCACATCGGTGTCACCGAGTCTTGCCACCACTTGCGCGCCCGCGCCGATCACCATGTCGTCATATTCGTCACCGTTCAGATTGCCGATTTGCAGCGTGTTTCCCATCTGGTCATTGGGGTCGATTCCGAAGATGACGGTCATGCGCTGGTCACCGGGATTGGCAAGGTCAATCGTATCGTTACGGGCAAAGGGGCCGTACAGCAAATAGCACTCGCCGGTTTGGTCATGCGCGGCATCGTTGTCAATTCCGTTCGCGCGCGGGGCGCCGAGCAGGATATCGTTGTTGCCGTCGTTGTCCACGTCACCTGCCGCCACCCAAATGCCGAGCTTGTCGTCCGCTTCAGCGCCTTTAATGATTGTCGTTTCCAGCGTGGCCATGTCGCTTGCGGAGGCGACATCGGAGAAGAGTCCGCGCAAATGCGGGCCGCCCCAAATCAAATAGACTTCACCGCCGTTCACACGACCGGGCGTGTCACTCCACGCCGCGCCGAGTACAAGGTCTTTAATGCCGTCGTTATCCAAATCCGCGGCGCAATGCATGGAGCCAAGATAGTCGCGTGCAGCCCGTCCCCAGATGGTGAAGAGGTTTTCGTACACTCCGTCGTAATATTGAAAATCCACGAGACCGCGAATCGTGTCCACACCGAAGAGCACATGCAATTCGCCGCACGAGGAGCGGTTGTTGTTGCGGCCATCGCCCGTGATAGCAGAGAGAATGGCATCCATGCGACCATCTCCGTCGATATCGGCAGCATTAACCGGAATTCCCGTGTCTCCGTCTTCTGCAGAGGGATTGAACATGGTCATCTGTCCGTCCTGCGAGCGGTCGCCCGTCCACCAGAATTTGACAGGTGTGGCGAAGAGTGCGGAAGAAACAGACAGACACAGCATTGCGCGCAGCAGATTCATCATTGGTTCACCGTTGTCAGGATAATAAACTTAGCTCATGAATATAGCCATATTTCGGCGGAATCGGAAGAGATTCGGACAAAATGAGTAAAATTCACAGGCTGGTGTTTTCTGTTGAAAATCCATGAGAACAACGTTGCAACTCCAGGCAAGAATGGCTAAATTTCAGGAGGCAGATTTGAATTTTACCGAAAATCAGGAGTTTACGATGCGTTTTCTGACGCAAATATTGTTCGTGCTGGCAAGTCTGTGCTGCAGCATTGCCTTTGGCGCAACGAAGCGGGACATCACGGTTGAGGATTATTTCACTCAGGCTTACATCAATGGGTCGGCCATTTCTCCGGACGGGAAGTGGGTCGCCTATGTCGAAATGCGCTGGGAGCCACCGCAGGAGGAGCGCAATCATGATTTGTGGGTAGTGGAGGTCACCACAAAGCGAGCGGAGCGACTGACGTTTGATGGTGCCACGGAGAGCAGTCCCCAGTGGAGCGCGGATGGAAAGTGGATCTACTTCACGGCCGATTACGAGCTCGGAGATAATGCCGAAGTACCCTACGACGGCTCGACACAAATTTGGCGGATATCCCCGGCGGGCGGAGAGCCGGTTCCCGTCACGCGCATCAAAGACGGCATCAGCTCCTTCAAACTCTCGGATGACACCCGCGCCGTTTACTACCTCACGGCGAAAGACGAGTATGAGGAGGACGAATGGAAGAGTCTGCGCAAAGAGCATGACGGCGTGACGTACGGTCACGGGAAGTTCAGCAAGAAGACGCTGCACCGTCTCGACTTGGCGACATGGCGGACGGAGAAAGTGTACGACGAGCCGAAGCACATTGTGGACTATGCCGTTTCCGATGACGAAAAAAGCGTTGCGCTGGTGACGGTCAAGACGGAGCAGTTGATACACAACGAAGGTCAGAGTAACATCGAGCTGCTGAACCGCGAAACGGGCGTGACCGCGGTGCTGGAAGACAATCTATGGCGCGAACAGGCAAGCTCACCCTACGGCTGGCTCGAAGGGCCGGCGTGGTCGGATGACGGCAAGAAACTCGTCTTTCGCTGTACGTGGGACGGTTATCCGTCGGAGCTTTATGTGGCTCATCTTGGCAATGACACGGTCATCACAAAACTCACGCGACCGAATGAAATCGAAGTTTCGGAGGGAACGCTGCGCTGGCAAGGCAACAGCCTCATTGTTCCTCACGATGACCATGCGCGCGTGCGGCTGATGAGAATAGACAATATCACTCGCACCGGTCAAGGCGCGCACAAGATTTTGACACTGGGAGACGTTGTTGTTGACAGTTACAGCTTCAGCAAAGACGGCAAGACGCTCGCGGTCGAACGGGACACACCGCAGTCACCGGGCGAGATTTACGTCGGTTCGAGCGCGGGAACGAACTTCAAGGCGATAACCGACATCAATCCGCAGATGGCCGAGTGGAAATTACCGCAGATGGAGATATTCACGTGGATTGCTCCCGACGGAACACCGGTTGAGGGAATTCTCGAATTGCCGCCGGATTATGTGAAGGGTTCCGGACCGCTGCCTACATTTGTAAGTTTGCACGGAGGGCCGACGGATTCAGACAAGTACCGCTTCGAGTATTGGATTTACGGGCGCATTCTTTGGCCGGCAATGGGCTGGGCCTGTTTCTGTCCGAACTACCGCGGCTCGACGGGATTTGGAGATAAGTTCATGACGGATTTGATTGGGCGCGAAAATGATATTGATGTGAAGGACATTCTCTCCGGCGTGGATGCCCTGATTGCGGCGGGCATAGCCGATTCGAGCAAGCTTGCCGTCGGCGGCTGGAGCAACGGCGGGTTTCTGACCAATGCGGTGATATCGCAGACGACTCGCTTCAAGGCCGCATCGAGCGGAGCCGGAGTAATGGACATGATGACGCAATGGGGAGTCGAGGACACGCCCGGACATGTGATAAACTACATGAAGGGGCTGCCGTGGGAGAATCAGAAGGAATATCTTGAATCATCGCCGTCGTGGTATATGGACAAGATAAAGACTCCGACTTTGATTCATGTCGGTGAAGGTGATGAGCGTGTGCCTGCCGCGCATGCGAAAATGCTGCACCGCGGATTGAAGGAGTATCTGAACGTGCCGACAGAATTAGTGGTCTATCCCAAGCAAGGTCACGGATTGACGAAATATACCTTCCGTAAAGCGAAGCTTGCATGGGATATCGCGTGGGTAAAGAAGTATGTATTGGGCGATCCCGGCCCGATGCCCGCGCAGCCCGCGCAATAGCGGCAACGCGTGCGAATAAAAAAAGGCGGCTCAGTCGAGTCGCCTTTTTTCACGAATAAGAGTCTGCCTAGCGGGCGGGCGGAGTCACGTTGAGGTAGTGAACTTCGTCGTCAGACAGGCCGGTGTGAGTGCAGTCGAGCGAATCATCGTCGGCATACAGACCGAACGGCCAGTGATAGGTTTCTTCCTGCGGCTCGCCGTCGAGCTCGATATCGGTCATGTGCAGATTGCCGTTGCTCAAAGCTTCATAGGTTCCGGTGTAGGTCACGGCGACGGTGTCGTCGAGCGGACCGGTGATTGCGGCAATCACGAGCGAGAACGTGTTGTTGTCGTTGAAGTCAAATTCCACATATCCCAATCCGCCGGTGAGAGCTTCGGGATTCGTGGCATCCCAGAATCCAACGAGACGCTCTTGCGTGGTCGGACCGGAGGGATTATCGTCGTCATCGTCGTCGGAGCAGCCGACACCGAAAATTACTACGGACAAACCAAGGGCCAGAATAATGGCCTGCAGCTTCTTGCTCATCTATTATTTCTCCTGAAAATTCTGTGGGCTGTTACGATTACATTTTGGCCAGTTCTTCGGCGGCCTTCTTGGCGGCGTCGGTGCCCTTGTATTCGGCCTTGCCGACAAACTCCTGGAGAGCTTTCTTCTTCAGAGCGGGAACCTTAATCGCCATGATACGATTGAGTTCCTTCTCCGCGGCGAGCGCGGCCATCTCTTGCGCTTCGTCCTTTGCCTTCTCGACCTGCTTCTGCGTGTCCTTGACCTTCTTTTCAGTTTCGGTCAGCTTCTTGCCGGCGGAATCAGCAACGGCGGCGAGTGAGTCGTTCATCATTTGCTGCTGCTGCAGCTTGGCCTGAATCGCGGCCGGCGTATCGGGATACTTGGCAATCACTTCATCGAGCTTGCCTTCCGCAAGCAATGCGTCGGCAAGCTTGTTCTTCGCGTCCTTGGCCATACGATGGTCAGCGTACATCTCGAGAATCGTGTTGTACTTGCCTTCGTTAAAGAGTTTCTCGACAATCTTGTCCTTGGCCATCTGCACGATGGAAGCCAATTCAGGATTGTTGCCGAATTTTTGAATCACTTGTTCATATTGACCGGCATCCATCATTTTCTGCGCTTCCTTCATCGGCGACGAGCAACCCATCAAAAACAGGGTCACAGTACCGACGAGAAGCAGGGTTATCCATCCACGCTTCATATTCACCTCCGGGTGTTCTTTGTGTATATTAAACAAAAACTTAAGATTATGATAAATCAGGGGTGTTCTCAATAGTAACCAAATCTATAACATTTTTTCACTAAAGTCAAGTTGAATCAACGGCTTGAGTGCTCATTGACCGTTCCGTCATGCACTCTCAATATCCTTTGCATCGAGTGCGCCAGTTCCAAGTTGTGCGTGGCAATGACGAGGGTCGTGCTGTGCTCACGCGCAAGGGACAGCAGGAGCTCTTGCACGGACTTGGCGGCCTCACCATCGAGATTACCGGTCGGTTCATCGGCGATAACGACGGCGGGGGAGTTAATCAATGCGCGGGCAACGGCCACTCGCTGACACTCTCCGCCCGAAAGTTCACCGGGACGATGCGCAAGACGGTGCACCAAACCGACCCGTTCAAGCAGATGCTTCGCGCGACTCTCCGAGTTTGAGTCGGCAAGCCTCGATAGCTGCGCAGGCATCAGCACGTTTTCAAGCGCGGTAAACTCAGGCAAGAGATGATGCGACTGAAAAACAAAGCCGATGTTGCGGCTGCGCAGCTGAGCCAATTCATCGCTGGAGAGTTTGGAATAGTGCTGACCGTCGCACACGATTTCACCGGACGTGGCTCTGTCCAATGCTCCGAGCAGATGCAGGAGTGTGCTTTTCCCCACACCGGAGGGCCCGACCAGCGCGACCTGTTCTCCTGCGCCGATGGCAAGATTCACATCATGCAGCACCGGCACGCTGACCTTGCCGAGCGTGTAGGACTTTGAGAGTTTAATGGTGGAGAGAATGCTCATGCAAGTTTTCGCGCGGCACCGGCATAGATGTAGCCTTCGGTGCGCGGCATACCGTCGGCGAAGAAGTTGCGCAGTTCAACGATTTCCAGTCCCGCCTGCGAAACGCGCTCGGCAATATGTTTGTCCACGGTGCAGCCGTCAAAGACATGTTTGGTCACTTTGCTTAACCGTCTCTGCCACTTTTGCAATTCAGGGTCGGGAGCGAGCCCGTGCTCGAAGAAAATGAACTCGCCGTTCGGTTTGAGGACGCGCCTGACTTCAGCGAGCGCAGCATCGAGATTGCGGATGCTGCAAAGCGTCCACGTCGAAACGACGGTGTCAAATTCGTTCTCGTCGAAGCTCATGCGCTGCGCGTCCATGTCGAGCAGCGTCACGGGAAAGGAATACTCATGCATGACCCTTACGGCAACTCTTCTCAGTCCCGGATTGGGTTCGATGCCGGTGACCTGTGTCACTGCAGAGGGATAGTGGGCAAGGTTCAGTCCGGAACCGAAACCGATTTCGAGAACACTGCCCTTCGCACGAACAACCGATGATGCTCGATACCGTTCATGCCGCTCGGCCTGCATGGCCTTGTGGCACAATGACGGCCACAGTCTCTCCCGCCACAGTCCCATGTATTAATCGAATTTAATCTCGATGGTCTGCTCCGTACCCGACAACGGGAACTTCATGTCTTCCCACTTCGGCGGCCCGAACGTTTGCGCTCTCGCGCCGTTGGAGGCCGCGCCTTTTTCTTTCGGCGGGCCGTACCAGTGGCGGTCCATCTTGCCGTTCGAGTTCTTGTCATGGTAGACGGTCACGGCATAGTCACCCTCGGCCAGATTTTCGCGCACAAACTCCGCCCCGCCGTTGACAATTTGCACCGGAAACCTGCCGATGGGCTGCTTGTCCTTCCACGCCTGTTCTCCCGGCCAAACCGAGACGATGAACTGCCCCTTGTCAGACTCTAAGCCGCTGATCTTCACGGTGAGTTTGGTGCCCGACTGGGCATAGGCAAAGGAGACCAGCAGCAGGGATAAAAGCAATGTCTTCATGGAACATCCTGAACTTTATCGTTTCAATAAATCGTTGATTTTGGCATTGAACTTGGTGCGAATCTCTTCGACACGTTTGCGGTTTGTGCCGCCGTCCCCTTTTCCCAGCCGTGACGCGGAACGCACTTCGATGCGTCCGGCAGTATCATTCAAGGCGAACTCGGTGTCATCCAGAAACCCGAAAACGAACGACCGGAACTCCACGTGGATGTAATCTATCCGGCTGACGAGCACTTCCGCACGCGGCATTTCGGCTATGACTTCGCTCAGCACCTGATAGGCAATGGCTCTGTCCACACCTGCAAAGGATATTGGGTCAATTTTCTGCCCGGCACGAGTCGCCTGCGAGGAAACACAATTCGGAGTGTCCGGGCAAGGCTTGAAATACCCGAAAAACACGCCAAGTTTGGTCGGCACGGGCGACATCGCTTTGATGGACATGCGCGTCCCCACGGCAAGAGCCAGAAACAGCACGGCAATCAGGGCAAGAATGGTCAAAGTTCTGGAGTTCGTTTTCACGGTGAAATCTCACTATTAGTCCTCCAAGATAACGATTTCCTGCCACTTCAGCAAGACAAAGAGCGGCAGCCCGATTTGGACTGCCGCTTGAGAAATCTTGGCCTCTACCGACTATGGCCCGGCAACGACCCGGTAATAGCGAATTTCGTCCGGCGAGCTGAAAATCGTGGTATCCACGAACATCGTGTCCCAAACCGTGCCGAAAGTGCTGTAAGGATTGAAATCTATATTCGCCGACCTCTGGACGTAGTACCAGTATCCGTACGCAGCAGGCACCCAGCGCAACTCGGCACCGGCCGGTGTAATCCGAATGGTTAAGTCGGAAGCTGAGCCGGTCGGCACAAATTCACCGGACGTGAAACTCCACGGCGGTCCCATGGTAGTACCGGCCGAATTGATCTCGTATATTCTCCAATACAGCGTCGTAAAGGGCGTCAGCGGACTGATGACAGGCTCTGGAATGATGGTGTCCGTACCTTGCCAGATTTGATAGTACCCCCATTCGGGATCTTCGATCCACAGCTGGTGCGAGACTGCTCCAACTCCGGGTGAGAACGCGAGTGTTGTGTGTGTCGGAACATTCACAGCTCCATCGGCGGGCACCGGATTCGCAGGCATACCCGGCGGCGCGACAAACTCCACGGTTGTGAAGCTCCATGTCTGTCCCGTCGTGATGCCGCCGTTGTTCATTTCGTCAATTCTCCAGTAGTAAGTCTGCTCATACTGCAAGTTTCCCGGCGGGTCGTAAGTGCCGTGCAGGTTATTCTGTATGAGGAACGGCGGCGGATTGGACGTCCCGAAGTGTACGCGGTCGAAAGTTGTGCGTAAGCCTTGTGTCCACGTCAGGACTCCGTTCACCGGAATATCTGTTGCGCCGTTCAACGGTGTCAAGTTTACGGCGGCTTCAGGCGGTTCGAGCTGAGTATGAAATGCCCATAGCGCACCTGTTGTGACACCGGAGACATTACGGGAATCGATGCGCCAGTAATAGGTAACATCATAAGCCAGATT